>LMZT01000151.1 GCA_001567115.1 Candidatus Hinthialibacteria bacterium OLB16
CAATTGGCTGCTGATCGCTCGAAAGGCCGAGCAGTTCAGGACGGTCCGGTGCGGTTCGTGCAACCATGAGATTGCGGTAATGCCCCAGCAGGTCGCGAATGAAGATGCCAGGGTCATGGCCTTTCAAGTACAGGGAATGGAGCAGCTCCAGGGCTTTGCGATGATCTTTCGCCTGAATGGCCGATGCCATCTGGACCAGGGTGTCCAGGCGCACCCCGCCGAGAAGAATTTCCACATCCTCGATCGACAGGCTCTCATCGGAGAGAGAGATGACCTGGTCGAGGATCGATTGGGCATCCCGCATTCCCCCTTCTGCAGCCCGTGTGATCAAAGAGAGAGTCTCGTTGAGGATCTCCCTGGGAATCGAATCGGGAGACTGGGCTTTCAGGCAATCCTGCAGTGTCTGCAGGATGACATCCGGAGGAAGCGGACGGAACCGATAGGTCTGGCAGCGCGATACGATGGTATCGAGCATCTTTTCGGATTCAGTGGTGGCGAGGATGAATTTGGCGTAGGGCGGGGGATCCTCGATGGTTTTCAGCAGGGCATTGGCGGCATCTTTGGTGATCTGGTGCGCTTCATCGACAATGTAGATCTTGGCGCGGCACTCACTCGGTGCGAAACGGACATTCTCCCGTAATTCCTTGGCTTCATCGATGCCACGGTTGCTGGCCGCATCGATTTCAATGACATCCATGCAGCGCCCATCGGTGATCGCCTGGCAGATATGGCACTGGTTGCAGGGTTCACCATCAACAGGATTGAGACAGTTGATGGCCTTGGCCAGAATGCGCGCGGTCGAGGTCTTGCCTACCCCTCGAGGCCCACAGAAAAGATATGCATGTGCCACACGATGGTTTGTTACAGCATTTTTCAATGTCCGCGTTATATGGTCCTGTCCGCGAACTTCATCAAACCTTTGGGGCCGGAACTTGAGGGCACTAACAGAAAATCGCGCAGCTGATTGAACCGCCATAATTCGGGAATCCTAAACAAACTGCCTTCCGGTGACAATGATACGCTCCATGCAGGTTGATCCGCGATTCGCGTGAGGAGGAAATCCCTTGCTTCTCACAATATAACCTTTGAATTTTTCTGGAACTGAGCGAAGATGGCATAACATCATATCATCTTCCAGAGTGGAGAGACTCGATCGATGGGTTGTGGGAGGCACTTTCTTTTCGCTGGCATGTTTCCGGTCAAACCACAACCCGGTTTGCCCTGTGTTTTGAGAATTATTTTCTATGCAACCCTTTTTATCTTTCTGTCCCGGGAGCCAGTGCAGGCCGAAAAGGTCACACTTAATTTCTGGGCGGTATCCGGCTCCTTTATGGATGTCGAAATGTTCAACCGCCTGGCAAAAGATTTTGAAGCGAAATCTGGCATAGCAGTCCGGGTGACACCTCTTGGATGGGGAAATTTCAACACCAAGTATCTGACCGCCATGGCCGCCGGTGTGCCTCCGGATGTTGGTATTACCAACCTCGGCGCTCCAGTGGATTATGGCAAGGTCGGCGGTGTGATTGATCTGCTCGAAGCCTTCCCGGAGGAAATGGCTATCGAGAAGGAAAGGTTCTATCCCAATCTGCTGGATGGATTCACCTTTCGGGGCCACTTGTTTGGCCTGCCGGCCAGTCTGACAACTCTGGCTCTGTTTTATCGGACCGATATCTTTCACAAACTTGGGATCAAGCCCCCCGAAACCTGGTCGGAGCTCGATGAAGCCATTCGGATGCTCGAGGCAGCCGGGTACCGTTATGGTTTTGGTTGGACACGGGGCGATGGCTGGGCGCTCGATATCTATTCGCAGCCCTATGGCATCTCCTCTCTCGATTACAACCAGCAGGGAGATCCGGTTGTCAACTGGCTGAATCCTGTTTTTCAGTCGGCGGTTTCGAGAGCCATCCGCCTGTGGTATCTCCATGACCTTGGAGACCGGAACCTGCAGGGCGCACGCCATGTCGCCTTGTTTAAGCTCGACCAGCCCGGAAATGCCCTCCCTTTGATGATCGATCTGTCCTTTATTTATAACGTCATTCCACTGCTTGCACCTGAATTGGAAGGGAAATGGGATATCCTCCCCTGGCCTCGTGCCGATGATGGTGTTCCTTACAACATTGTCGGGGGAACCGCCTATGTCATCTTCCGGAAATCAAAATATCAAAAAGAATCCTTTGAATGGCTGAAGTATCTCAACAGCCTCGAAGCCCAGCAAAGCATGGTGCTGGACCATAATCGCCGTGGAGAGGATTCCACCTTCTTCGTATCGGGAATCAAAACCATGTGGGCTTCCGAAAATGCCTCTTTCTGGCAGCGTCCCGAACTCAAAAACTGTGAACGGATCCATGAGATCATGGCGGGTGTCATGGACAGCCTCCATCTCAAGCAGCCTGTTTTGGGGGGAGGAGAAGCGGGTGGGCTGATCGATCCGTCACTCGATCGAATGGGCGCATCCGCCCTGAACGAGCTCAGTCACTTGGCCTCGGCACACCGGATGACCCGTTGGGAAATGATTCAGGCCTTTGCACGCGGGGAATTCTCGGAAGACCACAAGAAACTGATTGAAAAAACTGACCAGGTGGTTCGTGAGCAGCTGGCGAAGATTGCGGCTCCCGCCCAGGCAATACTGGATCGTGAAGACGCGAACTATGATCGACAATATGGTGACATCCTCAATCGCCTGCCGATGATTGAGCAGCAGAAAGATTTTCTGTTCTGGATGGAATTGCTGGCCGGAATCATCCTGCTTCTCGCGATAATGACAGTCTGCCTCTATCCGGGGTTCCGCAAGAACCGGGTCTCTTATCTGTTCATTGCCCCGCCTCTGGTTTCCACACTGATCTTTCTGGTGATTCCTGCCAGTGTGGCGGTGTACCTCTCCCTGACAGATTACATGCCGGTTTTACCACTTGCGACCGCCCCCTGGGTGGGTTGGAGCCATTACCTCTCAGTGATCATGGATGGCTCGATTATTAAGAGCCTTCAGAAAACTCTGTTTTATGTGGCCGGGATGCTGCCGATTCAGATTCTGATTTCATTGATCCTTGCCTGCCTCCTCAACAACCCGCTCTGCGGGCAGCGTTACTGGCGGTTTCTGTTCTTTGCCCCCATGGTGACCAGTGTGGTGTCAATTTCGTTGATTTTTTTCGCACTGTTTCAGGGTGCACGTTATGGCTGGATCAATGCACTTTTTCTCAAATTGGGTCTGATCGATGACGTGATCACCTTCCTCGATGATGGAAAAACTTTTCTCCCCTGTGTAATTGCCTTGGCAATCTGGCATGGACTGGCTTTCAACATCATTGTTTTTCTGGCAGGACTTCAGCAGATCCCGGAGCAACTGTATGAGGCGGCTGAAGTGGATGGAGCTGGCTGGTTCCAAAGATTTCGCCATATCTCCTTTCCCGGATTGCAACCGCAGATTTTCTTTACCCTCGTGGTGGGGATGATCTGGGCTTTTCAGGTCTTCGAGCCGATATACATGCTGGGCGGTGGAGCCGGAGAAGCGGGAACCAAGTTCGGACCTGATGATGCTGGATTGACACTGGTTCCACTTGTTTACCAGACCGGTTTTGAATACTTCAAAATGGGGAAGGCCTCGGCGATCGCCTATATTCTGTTTGCATTTATCTTTGTGCTGACTTTATTCCAGGTGAAAACATTGAAACGGGAAAGAAGCTGATCCATGGCACAGAAGGATCGGGGGCGCTGGTTCGTCTATCTGCTGCTGGCAGCAGCAGTGGTTATTATGGTGCTGCCGTTTTATTACATGGTCGTGACCTCTTTCAAGCCCATCAAGGAAATCACCCGCATCCCAATTCAACTGGGAATCAGCTCGCCAGAACTGACATCCTATAAAGTCCTGCTAGGTGAATCATTGTTCCTCAGGGCGGTCTGGAACAGCCTGGTCATCGCATCCGCATTGACTGCTGGCAACATGTTTCTCTGTCCTCTGGCGGGATATGCCTTCGCCAAGCATCGATTCGCTGGCCGGGATGCATTGTTCACTGCGCTTCTCGCGACCATGATGATTCCGGGAAGTGTCCTGCTGGTGCCGGGTTTCCTGCTGTTCCGGGATTTTGGCTGGCTCGATACCTGGCTGCCCCTGATCATCCCAGGGCTTGTGGGTGTGTTTGGTGTCTTTCTCTCACGCCAGTTCATCACCAGCATCCCGGATGACCTGATCCATGCAGCCAGGATCGATGGGTGCTCCGAATTTCGGATTTATTCAACAGTGATTCTCCCATTATCGAAATCGCTGCTGGCAACCCTGGGAATATTCACCTTCCTCGGTTCCTGGAACAGTTTCATCGCGCCTCTGATCTTCCTGCTGGATGAGGATAAGTTTACTCTTCCGTTGTTTATTTCGCTCCTCCAGGGGCGTTTTCGCGGAAAAGAGAATATCCAGATGGCCGGCGCAGTCTTATCCATTCTGCCGGTGCTGGTGATTTTTTTCTTCTTTCAGAAACAGATCGTGAGCAGCCTGGCGAACACCGGGCTGAAAGAGTGACTTTTAACAGTGAATATTTCACTGTGAGATGGTATTGACAATGAGTCTATCCGGGCTGAAAAACCACCCGAAGAAAGAGGTTGATTCGTATGATATCAGGCAATGAACCCCTGCTGAAAAGATATGCAGGAAATCCGATTATCCCAAGGAATGCGATTCCCTGTTCGAACAGCATTTTCAACAGTGCTGTGGTTCCTTTCGGCAATGAATACCGGGGGGTTTTCCGTGTGGATAACCAGTGCCGTGATATGACCCTGCATTCGGGAAAAAGTCTGGATGGGATCCACTGGGAGATCGAACCTGAGCCAATCGACTGGATCTGTGGGGATGAGGATATTTCACAGTTTGTTTATGGATATGATCCAAGGATCGTCTTTCTCGATGGGCAGTATTACATCACCTGGTGCCATGGATATCATGGCCCGTGCATCGGCATGGGTGTCACAGCAGATTTCAAAAAATTCGAGCTGGTTGAAGTTGTGCTGCCGCCCTTTAACCGGAATGCTGTGCTTTTCCCGCGCAAGATCAATGGGGAATATATGATGTTTCATCGCCCCAGCGACAATGGACACACCCCTTTCGGGGACATTTTCATTTCACGTTCGAAGGATCTGCTTTACTGGGGACACCACCGTTGGGTCATGGGAACCCTGAGTGGCTGGCAATCGACCAAGGTGGGTGCCGGTCCGGTTCCGATCGAGACCCCGGAAGGCTGGGTTCTGATTTATCATGGAGTTCTGACATCCTGCAATGGTTTTGTCTACAGCGCAGGGGCGGCTTTGCTCGATCTGGAGAAGCCCTGGAAGGTGATTCATCGAACCCGGCGCTATATTCTTGCGCGACCGAGAGTTATGAATGCTGGGGGGATGTCCCCAATGTGGTGTTTCCATGCGCTGCGCTGCATAAACCTGAAAGCGATGATCTCTGGGTTTATTATGGCGCTGCCGATACGCACACCTGCCTTGCGACATGCAAACTGGCCGATCTGATCGAGTTCATCAAGGAGAACCGTTGCCGCGATTAAGGCGGTGGCGGTGAGGCAGGCCCGCAGAATTTAGTAAGGGCTGAGGATCTAGGAGGACTCCAATGCCTTTCAGGACTCTTACTGTATCTATA
>LMZT01000152.1 GCA_001567115.1 Candidatus Hinthialibacteria bacterium OLB16
CCCGAGTTATGTTTACTACCGGAACTGGTCGGTCGGCCAGGGATGGTCGAGTGAGGAGTCCATCGATAATTCGACTTTTGGCTCCCTGCATGTTGGGGGAAGGCATCCCAGCCTGGCGGTCACTTCAACGGATGGCGTCTTTGTTGTCTGGCATGATCACCGGCACTGCATCCCTCAGGGAAACTGGATCAATAATGTCGAAATCTATGCCGACATGCGGCCGTATGGCGGTTCATTCAGCCCGAGTGACATCCGGCTGACTCAGACCAGCAAAGCCAATCCCGGGGATAATGGTTATGTCCCCAAGGTGATTTCCGATCCGGATGGGGATCTGACTGTGGTCTGGTATGACTACCATTTTAATTCCGATATTTCAGACCTTTTCTGTCTGACCTTCGATCCGTCGACCTCCATCCCGGCGATAACAGACCTCAGCCTCCATCGGATCACAGATTTGGCATCACGTGGAAATACTCCGCCCTTTACAGTGCCCGATATCGCAGCAGACTCGACCGGTCATCATCATCTGGTCTGGGCGGGAGGCCTGGGATCAGGGGTCAACCTGTATTATTCCGAAATATCCGCCGCTTCCGGCCTTGCGGCCGTGACCCTGCTCAAACAGGGCGGTACTGACTTTTTTTGATCCACCCCATATTGATATCGCCCCGGATGACACCTGCTGGGTGGTCTATTCGGATAAATCCAATGGTGTCGATGAAGATCTCGTCCTCCTTAAAAAAACAGATCAGGACCCGGCGTTTGCAACCGCCCTGGATCTTGCTGATGACGGATTGCGCCAATACCACCCCGATCTGGCCATCGATTCCGAGGGGCTGGTTCACCTGGTCTGGATCGATGAAGCTGAGGGGGATCAGATCCTGTATGCTCGATACAATCCATCGACAAGCCAGATCGAGGAAAAGTTCCCTCTCACAAACCAGGAGGCCTACTGGATGCGTCCTTCCATCGAGGCCGATGCATTCGGGAATCTGTATGTTGTCTGGGAAGAGGATATATCGGCATCTGAGGGCGACATCTGGTTTGCCACGACAAGGACCAGCGATCCTTCTGCGGTCCGATCCTGGATGGACTATTGATCTCACTCCTAACGGATTCCCCGGAACAGGATTCTTGGCTAAACTGAAGCATAACCGACCCATGCGGGATATCCTGAAACCATGCCGGCGCCACAACTTCGATATCTGATCTATTTTGTCACTTCACGCTGCAATCTGCGCTGTGCACACTGCTTCTACCTCGATGAACTTGGCCCGAGCCGTGAACTGTCGCTTGAAGAGATTGAACGCTTCTGTCAAAGCCTGGGCAGTTTGACCTTCCTGAGGTTGACCGGTGGGGAACCTTTCCTCCGCAAGGATCTCGCCGAGGTGATTGAGATTTTTTACCGTGTCACCCGGACACGCCGCATCGGCATCATCACCAATGGCACCCGTCATGCCAATGTCCAGCGCACCCTGGAGGAGCTTGGGAGGTTGAAGAATGATCTCCATCTCGATATCGGGGTCTCCATCGATGACCTGGGCGAGGAGCATGATGCGATACGCCGCAAAAAGGGGGTCTATGCGGATGCCTTGCGGCAGATCGAAGAACTCCAGGCTTTCCAGAGAACCTGGCCGCACCTCGAAGTTTCTGTGGTGGTGACTGCCAATGGAAAGAACACTTCACGCCTCAGAGACATCTATGCGGTTATCCATGACCTTGGTGTGACCCGTATCTCATGCAATCTGGTCCGGGGCTATGTGGCCGATCAGCAGCTAACCCAGGTGGATCTGGCTGAATATGGCCGTTTTCTTGACTGGATCGATGAACATAACCGGACCCACCACAAAGGTTTTGGTGCAGTGATCCGGCGTGCGAAAAATCATCTCGCCCGGAAAGCAGTCCAGGCCATTATTGACCATCGCCAGAATCACCAGCCTCTGACCCGTTACCGCCCGTTTGGCAAGGCCTCCGCAGCTTCCTGTGAAACCTCAAAGTCACTTGCGGAAGGAGATGGATATTATTTCCTGGGTGAAGCCGCTCCGATTCACTGCCAGGCCGGGAGGGCCATCGCGGTCCTGCAGCCGGAGGGGGATGTCAACCTCTGTGAAGTTCTCGACTGGCCGCTGGGAAACCTCCGGGAGGTGGGGTTTGACTGGAATGCCATCTGGGAAGGGGAATCTGCCCGAAAAGCGCGAACCATGATCGATCGGACCGGGTGTTCCTGCACCCATGAGTGTTTCCATACCGCCAGCATCCTTTTTGGCCCGCGGCACTACCCGAAACTGGCTTCCGAAGTGGCTTTGGAGGCCATTGCCACCACCAAAGCTAAAATCCTCTAAACACAAGGTCCATTCCTTTTCAGCTGTTTCTGCATTATCCTTTCAGATGAGTGGGTGCCCCGGATGTTCAGGGGTGAAACGGGAAGCGGGTGAAAAGCCCGCGCGGACCCGCCGCTGTAAGTGGGGACAATGGTTGCAAATCACCACGGGTGCTGTCATGGCCTGGAAGGCGCAACCAGAGGTTGATCCACAAGCCAGAAGACCGGCCCACCCCATATCCTCACGACCGCCTCTCCGGGAGATGCGAGAGAGTCGATGACTGTTTATTTGTCCATTCTCCCGGTTCTGAGCTTCGTGCGGATGTGGTCATTCAAGAGGAAGGTCTTTGTCCGTGAGACGGGAATCCGGATTCACTCTGATTGAACTGCTGGTTGTCATTGCGATCATTTTCATTCTGCTGTCGATCGCTGTTCCGAACTATATCAATGCCAGGCGCAAAGCCACCGAGGTTCAGTGCAAGGCCAACCTGCGGACCCTGGGGCAGGGGCTTTTTCACTACAAGCTGGACTACAACACCTTCCCGCCCGCGGATGGATGTGCCGGTGAGGACTCTTCGATGGGCCAGACCTGCCTGGGCCAGGGACCGGCCGCGATGGGTTCCTGGGATGGTGTTCCCTGGATACTCAATGAACGCGGATATGTGGAATCCCGCCAGGCTTTTTTCTGTCCGACCCTGGCAGGATGGTTTCCGGACCGGAAGCAGTATCTGCGATATGCCTATAACTCTTCAGCAGTTGACACCGGCGGGCATTCGGGCGGGGCCAACCATCTTGAAATGGATTCAGGCCATATCTGGCTCTGCCGCTGTGCCTGGCTTCCAGCCAAAGCCTCTTTCGATCCACGCTCCGGGCTGGTTTACCCGGGCGGAGATGACCTTTCCACTGGCGAGCGGGATGTCATGGAAAATGTTTTGCGCATCAATGGGGTGGTCGAAACAGCCAATGGCTACCGTGAGTTCCTGCGGCAGAAACTTCAAAGCCGTTAATGCGGAGATCACCGGTCTGATGGTTAATCGATGCGCCGTGTCTGCTGGATGGCGCCGATGCCGAGCACCCGCTTGACTCCGCTTTCAAGACGGAGAACCAGGCAGCCCTGGGGATCCAGATCTTCGGCGATGCCCTCGACACACCAGCCCCCCAGGTCCACCCGCACCATGTGGCCCAGTGTTTCACAGTAACCTCGCGCGGTCCGCACCAGCTCTCCGCTGCCTTCAGATTCGAGCTGGCGCCAGACCTCCTCGAGCCGATTCAAGAGCGCCGCCAGCAGCCTGTTCCGATCGAGGATCTTTCCACAGGCAGCCCGCAGTGAAGAGGCGGTATTTCTCAAATCCTCTGGAAACTTGTCATGAGGAATATTGACATTAAGCCCGATCCCCAGAACCAGGCGCAGCGACTGGTCACTTTCTGCACGTGACTCACACAAAACTCCACCCAGCTTCAAGTCTCTGAAAATGCGGGTTCCATCGACTTCAGTGGCTGGCTGCTGCAGGGTGATATCGTTCGGCCACTTGATGGCTGCCCGGATCCCTTTCTCGCGCAGGACTGCAACGACAGCACAGGCTCCAGCCAGTGTCGCCAGGCCGCCCGGATGGGACTTTGGGCGCAGGCAGACACTGAAAGCCAGATTGGCCCCTCTGGGTGAAAACCAGGCCCTCCCATGCCTTCCATGGCCGCCGGTCTGATGCTCTGTCGTGACAACCAGCCCATGTGGGGATTCAGCGGCAGGCAGCTCCATCAGGAAGGTGTTGGTTGATGAAACCTCCGGGAGCAGATTCAGTTGTTGTCCGATTCCCTGCGTTGAAAGTTGTGATAGGATCATGCCGACCTGCAACCGGGAATCTTCCTTCATGGAAGGATTCCCAGCGGCGGCGTCAACTGACTGCTCAGGAAGGAATTTTGTTTCGACTGGCCGAGACATGACAGAATCCGAGATTGAAATTATTCAGACAGAGCGGTTCGGAGAAATCAAGGTCCCTAAAAAAGAAATCCTGTTTTTCCCCGAAGGCTGCTCGGCTTTGCTGAGATGAAGCGCTATGTGTTCATCGAGGAAACAGCCTATGCGCCCTTTCTGTGGATGCAGTCTCTGGAAGATCCCCACCTCTGTTTTGTGGTCGTCAATCCACTCGAATTTCTGGCCAGTTACCAGATCGATGTGAAGCCCGTGGAAATCCAGTCTCTGGAACTGAGTGACCTGAGCCAGGCGCGCATCCTGTCCATCGTGGTTGTGCGTGAAGACCCGGCGTTGATTACCGCCAATCTCCAGGGGCCTTTGATCATCAATCCGGCAACCTGCCAGGGAAAACAGGTGGTCCTGCTCACAGACCGTTACCACACACGCCACTACATCCTCCAGGAAGCCGGGCAGCTCCAATCGGAAGCTCCGGACACCAGAGGGGAATAAATCGATGCTGGTGCTCTCCCGAAAAAAGGATGAAGTGATTGTCATCGGCGATGATATTGAAATCACAGTCGTCGATGTCCGGGGCGATCAGGTCAAGATTGGTGTGTCGGCGCCCCGCTCTGTGGCAATTCACCGCAAGGAAATCTACGATGCCATCCGTCTTGAAAACGAAGCCGCTGCTCAATCCGCACATATCGGCATGAACGGTCTGGCTGGGTTTCTCCGAAAAGCCCAGGGTTCCTCCTCCTGAAAAAAGAAAGGCGACCTCTGGGATCGCCTTTCGATTCAGAAGACATCCAGGTTTGGCTCAGAAGTTAAACTGGTCGATATTGCCGGCATCGAAGATCAATGGATCTCCCAGCAAAATCTCACTGCCGCGAATTTTCTTGTTCCCCAGCCGTCCGGCTTCAATCGTTTCTCCAGAGATCTTCCCTTCTGCCAGGAGCTTGGCGGTATAGACTGTCAGGTATCCGAGATCGACCGGATTCCAGAGGACCATCTTCTTGACTGTGCCATCTTTGATATAAGGGCGCATCGAATTGGGAGTTGAAAGGCCGGTCAGGAAGATTTTATCCGCCGACTGGGTCTTGCGCAGAGCTTCCGCGGCGCCTGGCAGGGCTACAGAGGTAATGGCGACAATGCCCTGGAGATCCGGATAACTTTTCAAACTGTCGATCGTCACCTGGGTGGCCAATGCCTGGTCTTCTCCGGAAGCCTTCGGGGTTTCCGAAAGATTTTTCAGATTCGGGTATTTTTCCTGCCGGTATTTCTCCATCTCTTCCATCCAGCGGTTCTGGTTGGCGGCAGTGAGTGATCCAGTCAGGTTAAGATATTTTCCCTCGGGGCCGATCCCTTCCACCAGGACATCCATGAGTGTCCTGGCAATTGCAGAATTGTCAGCCTGGTTGATGAAATAGTCTCTCGTCTCCTCAGCTGAATCGGAATCCCAGGTGATCACTTTGACCCCGCGCTGGCGGGCTTTTTTCAATGCCGGGGCGATGGCATCCGGGTCATTCGGGGCAATGGCGATGACATCGAATTTGCGTGCAATCCAGGTCTCCACAATCGCGGTCTGGCGTGACACATCATTGGTATCCGGACCATCGAAGATCATTTCAACACCCAGTTCTTTTGCGGCTTCGCGAGCGCCTTTTTCGCAGGCATTGAAATACTCGATTCCAATCAATTTCGGCATCACACCGATTTTCAAATCCTTTGCTTGCCCTTCAAAAGAAAACAGGACCATCAGTACTCCGAACAACAGCATGAGATTTCCATTCTTCATCACTTTTCCTCCAACAGAACTTCATCCTCCACTTTGCGGCTCCTTTTCCTTCTCTATCCTTGGATAGCATAATGGAATCGGATGGACCACTGAGGTGAGTACCCGTATCATGCCATTCCAGGCCGGTTTCAGGGAGAGGGTCAAAGATTCAACCAGCTGTTGAGGAGGTTATTGTGAAGATTGCAATTCTTGTCGAAAAGGATTATCAGGACATGGAAGTCTGGTATCCCTATCTCCGCCTGCTCGAAGCCGGCCATGAGGTGGTGGCGGTCGGCACGACACAGACCGGGTATAAGGGAAAATATGGTTACCCGATCGAGTGCCACAAAACCATCGATCAGGTTTCGGCTGGTGATTTTGATGGAGTGATCATTCCGGGCGGCTGGGCGCCGGACTTTCTCCGCCTGTCATCAGGTGTGTGTGGGTTTGTTGCAGAAATGGACCGCCAGGGAAAGCTGGTGGCGGCGATCTGCCATGCCGGCTGGGTCCTGGTGTCTGCCGGAATACTGCGTGGAAGGGCAGTGACCAGCTATAAAGCCATCCGGGATGACCTGGTCAATGCGGGTGCTCAGTGGGCCGATTCGGAGACTGTCGTGGATCGTAACCTGATCACCGCCAGAACTCCCATGGATTTGCCGGCCTTCATGAAGGCAGTGCTTGCATTCCTGGGTTGAATGGAACCGGATTCCCGGCATGGATGGCCTGCGCTGGCTCTTTTCTCTGACCAATTATGAAAAAGGGATGCCTGCCAAATATGGCGTTCGGGATTTTTCATTAGACCGTTACCGCTCCCTGCTGAAATCCCTGGATTCACCTCACCTGTGCGGGATCCCAACCGTCCAGATTCTTGGAACCGATGGCAAGGGATCCACTCTTGCCTTCCTTGAGAGCCTGCTCCAGAAATCCGGGAAAACTGCCTGCTCTTTCATTTCACCCCACCTGGTGGATGTCACGGAACGTTTCCGGATCGGCCAGCAATCAATACCCAAACGGCAGCTGAACCAGTGCCTCGAAAAAGTCCAGGTCCATGCGCATCTTCATGAGGGTCTGACTTTCTTCGAAGCGCTCAATGCCGCCTTCTGGTTGTGGGCGCAGGAAATGAAACCCGATTTTGTTCTGCTCGAAACAGGCCTCGGGGGAAGGCTGGATACCACCACCGTGTGCCAGCCTGCAGTGAAGATTCTGACCCTGCTCGACCGGGATCATGTCCCCCTTCTCGGGAAAACTGTAAAACAGATTGCCTGGGAGAAACTCACGGCTCTGCCTTCCGGAATCCCGGCGATCATTTCACGCCAGTCTCCCTGGCTGGCTCCCTTTATCGAAAATTATCTGGAAGAAGCATCCATCCCGGCACACTGGACCATCCGGGAGCTGGATTCAGAGGTCGTGAATCGAACTCGGAGTGGCTGGGAAATCCGGATTCGGGATCGAACCGGAGCGGACTTCTTTTTCCATTCCCCTCTCCCTGGGGATCACCAGGTTGCCAATCTCGAAGCGGCTTTCCTGGCATTGGCAATTCTGGGGGTTTCGCTGCCCCAGTCTGCTGAGAGAATGGATCTGCAACCAGCCTGGCAGGGCCGTTGCCAGTTAATGGATTCCAAATCCGGTGGTTTGTGGGTGCTGGATGGATCCCATACACCCCTGGCGGGTCAGGCTCTTCGAGCTGTTCTGGATCAGGTTCTGCCGGGATGGAGTGCGCGGGAGTTTTTTGTGGCCTGTTCTCGAGACCGTTTTCCCTGGTGTTATCTGCGAGGGCTTGTGCGTGAAGATATCGATCGGGTGGTTTTGGTGCAGACGGATCATCCTCGACTTTGGCCTTCGAATGATCTGAGGGAGGCCTTGCATCGGGTCGGTTGGTGTGAACAGGGGCTGCCTCAGCTGGAAGTGATGGAGGTGGGAGAGATTCTGGGGTCTTCGCCTGTTGAAGGTGAGGTCAAGGTCATCTGCGGCTCCCTTTACTGGGTGGGTCATGCCTTGGGAGTTCTGAAACCAGCTATGATATAATGAGCTGGTTCAAGCCTGTTTCGACAAAAAGGAAACAGAGGTCTACATAGAGGTGCAGCCCCGGTGAGAGATTCACTGAAAAAGTTGCAGGAAGCTGTGAAGAATCAGAGGCAGAAAGCGAACCTTCCTGAAAGTGGCCCCATTGACCCTGTTCAGCTCCTCAAAGCCTTGAGGAAGAACCCGCCCCTCGATCAGTTGACTCGTTATGTCAAATCCAGGCTGAATAATTCCGGATCAGGAAATGGATGAGGCATGAACAGAGCGGGGAATGGATGAGCATCCGGTCCATCCCCCGCACCTGTTTTTTTTGAATCAGCGAAACCGCAACCTCACTCCTCTGCCAGGAATTTGTGATACAACCCCATGTAGTAAGGCAGCAGGAAGGCCTCCCCATCGGCAAGGACACGCCCGTCATTGCGGTAATCCAGGTTCCATGGATCATGATTCCAGAATTCGAATGTTCTCTCATCGACCGGAATGACATATCCATTTCTCAGATGTCCACGATTCGGGTGGGTGTCAAACTGGGTGTGGGGAGCCATCGGGACGATATCCAGTCGGTGGCTGTTTTTGTGAGGCCACATGATGCGGTCCAGCGGAATCCGAACCAGCGTGTCCGCAGCTTCCTCCAGCACCTCACGGCTGGCTGACAGATCGGCTCCACCCCAGGGTCCGGGGTATTTTTCCCCCTCACACACTGCTGCATATATATAATTGAAAAGGGGATTTTTTTCCGGCCGCTCGATCAGAAAATAACGGTACATCGCACCTGCATACGAGGCCCGAAGTTTCGGATTCTCCTCATATTTGATCAGGTTGTAGAAACTCATGAAAGCCATTTCATCATCGGACTGGTTTCCGGTTCCCGGACCCGCATTGACTTTCGGCACCAGCATGTTCATGAGGTAACTGTGGTTATTGATCAGATCCTCATAGGCTTTCTGGTACTTGCCATCCTGTGTCATGTGCCAGGCGGTTTTCAGATAAGAAAGCATGCTCAGCGAATTCAACCCGCGCTCATCGGCCCAGTCGGGATCATGGTTCATCAGATCAGGTCCAAAACGCGCCCAGCGGGTGGGCTGCCCATCCCAGTCCACCAGCTGATACCCATGGTCAATCAGATGGTCGGTAATCGCAGTGACTACATCCCGAACTCGCTGCTTCTCCTCATCGGTATCGGCGACAAGATCATAGTAGGTGGCATACAGGAAGTAGTGGCCATCAAGCTCATCGGAACTCGTGTCACACTTCCAGAACCACTGCCCATCGGCGCTTTTCGGCCAGCGTGGATGGATGATTTTCCAGAGCGGGTCACGGTTCTCACGGTGTTCTTTATCCTTTTCGGCTGTGTATTCGCTGACATTCGGATCAGGCCCTGAGGTTGGACGAATCGATCTCGCTGGAAATCCTCTGGGGGCCGGGTGCTCACCCCCCTGGGTCACCTGGCTGAGAAACCTTAAGGCTTCAAAGGCCTTTTTCGCTCTTTCCTTGTGGTAGGGATCATTTGTGGCCCCATAGGCAAAGCATTCTCCCGCTCCATACATCCCGGTCCAGAGGCCATCATTGTCATTGTCCTCATTGCTCCATTCACTCCGGTCTCCGGGATTCTTCAGATGTGCCCCAATAACATAACCATATAGAGTGCGGCGATGGTGTTTGTCGATATCCTCTTCCAGCTTCCGGGCCTTTTCGGAGAGCTTCATCAGGGGCTGTTCGATGCACCCAACCCCTTTGGCAGTTGCAAACCAGGAGGTGCCATCTTTATCGACGACAACCCCGCGAATGTCATTGTCCGGCAGCCAGCGTGGCCCTTCGCGATATTCCCAGGTGGTCCCATCAAAACGAATCGCCCCCTCGGTCGTCCCGAAATACACCTCTCCATCGGGGCCGGCAGCCAGTGAAGTGAAATCATTGTAGGGAAGCCCTTCACATACAGGGTGGAGAGTCCATTCCCCATTCTTCTGGTATCCGACCCCCTGGAGGCAGGCAAACCACAATGTGCCATCTGCAGAGTATCCCACTGCACGGACATCCACTGGCGACCAGGAATGATGCCCGGCTCGAGGGTGAGCTCTTTCCCAGTCGCTTCCCTGGGACTTGATCATCATCCCGCGTTCCAGAGCGACTGCGATCTGCTCTCCAGGCCCCTGTGCAATGTCACGGATGTTCTTCTCGTCAACCTTGAGCGCACCGGCCACACGCTTTTTCAAATGGCCTTTCTGGGTAAATACAGGAGGGGCTTCATCAAGCTTCTTCCAATGCCCATCCTGGAATGCTGCAAATCCCCCTTTGGTCTCAACGACCACCTGGCCTTTTTCATCCAGGGCGATCGCCAGACAATCCTCATCTGGCAGCCCCTCGGCCTTGCTGAACTTCCGGCTGATTTCTGCACGCACATCCTTCAGTATGACTGTCTTCTCCGATGCAAAGGATTCCATCCCCAAACTCCCACACATAAGCATCATCAGGATCAAAATAAGGATTCCCAAACGATCAATCTTCATGAATCGCCCCTTCCATGATTGATAATAATCCAGAACCCGCCGAGCTCCGGATGCAGAGCAGTGCTTCCTGCCCGTTTTGAGCATGACAGGCAATGATCGGAACTTCTACCCTCCATGAACACCCCATGCAACCCCATAGGCATTCACTGCCGGTGTGTCGAAAGCAGGCAGCAGGCGCAGGGAAACCCTGTCTGCAGCGATGTATCCGGAGGGAACCCGGAAATACAGTTCAGTGAAAAAACGATCCGAGTTTCCAACAATATTCTCCATGTCTCGATCGACTGTCACCCAGGACTCTCCCCATTTTATCTGGCATTCAACGGCATAATCCCATCCCGCTGACTGGATCATCAGGCAGAGGGCATGGTCTTTTCCCGGCATGGAAGGCAGCACCATCGATATCGGCTCCCTTCCGGCCTCGACCGCAATCCCCAGCCGTTGAAGTATGGGGGGTGAACCCCTCTGAGGTTCCGGCACATGGGACTGGAGCTCGATGGCCCAGGGTGGAGGATCGGGCGGATCGGTTTTTCGAGCAATCCTGTACAGAGTGGGCCGGAAAAGCGGGAGCTCCAGCAATGCGCCGCTGGCGCCTTTATCATATCGGAATTGGGCTTTCTGCTCCGAGGTGGCATTTCCGGTTTCAACCTGTGCCAATATCTGGGCTCCCTTCCAGGATTCGGAGGATCCCCCCTGATTTCGATCCAGCCACAGCATCGGCCGTGCCTCATATCTCTCGATGTCCAGCTCCGGCCAGTCAGCGGCCCAGGTGTGGAATGGGTCTGCATCGAATGAAATGACCGGCCGGTCCATCGAAAGCCACCTCTCGAAATCACCTGTTGTGACATGCCTGAAGCTGCGGAATTTGGGATGGTTGAAAAGCGGCTTCCAGTGGCCAGGCAGCAGGATGGTTCCAGCATCTCGAAACAGGGGGATTCGGTCTGTGTAGAATGCGATGGCCAGGCCGGAAAAATGCCAATCGATGGGTTGAATCACCAATGAGTTGTGCGGGCTGTGCTGGCGGACAAAATCCGATAAAGCCTTATTGGCCCCGGTTGGGCGGTACCATGGATACAGCTGTCTCGATGTCCCTTGTCGATAGAAATCTGGTGTGAGAAGGAGCAGTGACAGGAGGCCCAGCAGGCATGACATCCTGCGAATGCCACCGGAAATCCTCCCGGTTTTCAGCTCGAGTGCTCCTGCGCCGGCCCCGATTCCCCAGGCGATCGAAGGGGCAAGGAACACCAGGTAAATCCCATAATCCAGCGAATACCCGATGGTCGATTCGTAAAACAGATAAAAGAAAGGCAACAGCCACCACACCAGCGATCGGCTCAGGGGAGCCGCCAGCAGGCCGATGATCGCGGCGATGGGTGCCCATTTCCCGAAAGCCCTGGGCTGGAGGCCTCCTCCCAGATGCGCCTTAACTGCCCGGCCCAGTATGCAAGTGAATCCGATCCAAAGGCCTTGTCCCAATCCGGGCCTGGCGCAGTCCCACGCAGGAAATGGCGGATTCGGAAGATTCCAATCAGTCCATTCGATTCAATCCAGACCACCAGCAGCCAGGTCCCCGCAATCGCAACCGGGACCAGCAGGCCGATCAGCGCCAGTGCCCAGTTCCTCTGGCGATGCCAGAAATCCCGCCCGCCCGCACAGATTCCCTCGAAGAGAGCATGGATGATCTGGTAAAGCGATCGCTCTTCACTCCTGTAGAAGCGCTTACAGCCAGGCTCCATCGCCATCGCCACCCGCTCTCTTTCGGTGGGGGATCGCAGGAGCTCCAGGATTCTCCTCATTAAAGCGCAGGTGCGGCCGGCTGTTGAACGCACTCGGGGGCCTGACAGGACATCCGGATCTTTCGCCTGGATGAACAGGAGCAGGGAAGCGGGGAGTGCGAAGATAACCCCACTGTGTGTGATCAGCGCACAGCCCATAAATAAACCCGCAAGGAAAGGTTTTCTCAGATTCCAGACCGCATGCCAGCAGCACACCAGCCAGAACAGAAGGACTGAATAAACTTCCTGGCAGGCTCCAAACCGAACTGCTACAGGGGTCAGGGTGAGGGCCAGTGCGGAGGACCACCCTGCAGCCCGGCTGTGGGTCATGGCAGACACAAACCGCCCGAACAGGACCAGGGTCGCCAGCGATGCCACCATCGAAACCAGGCTGTATCCCATATCGAGAGGGATAAAAGGTTTCAGCAGATACCCGATCCACAAAAATCCGATATAGGGTGAATGCGGCAGCTGGTTATGCTCGACACAGTAAACATATTCCCCCACATCGGAACCACAGACTGCCAGCGGAGAGAACTGATGCCATCTCAGCCAGCCCCCAAGCAGCACCAGGGGGATGTAATGCCACCACCACTGGTGGTGGTTTCGGGATTCTGGCAACAGGAAAGACGGCTTCATTTTATCCGGCGGACAAGTCGGCGATTTCTTCTTCGATCTGTTCGACTTCCTGATAGAACTGGCGGACAAAGGGGTTTTCGACTGCCTGAAAATGATGGTCGGCATAATCGGGGATGATCTGGATGCCGCGGCGGTCATCACGAGCCTTCGATTCTTCGATATTTACCGCAATTTTTCTCAACAGGAGCCGGTACTGCTCGAGCAGGACAGTGGGATCCTTTCCAAGCCCCTCCTGGAGGATCAGCTGCCTCTGAAAATCCCATTCCACACATGCCGATTTTCGCTTCACCAGCCCGGGGGAGATTCGCCCGGCTTTTCGAACCCGGCCGAAGAGACCTTGCAGGGCATAAAACTGGATAAAAAATGTGTAGGTTTCAATCGCACGCAGCCTCGATCGCTCGGTCATGAAATGAGCGCCCAGAGCGGGCCAGTCTTTCTCCCCGGTGTAAAAATCCTTCCCGTGGAGCTCCGAAAGGGACTGCCGTGCAGCCAGCAGCAGGCGGATTGTATCTTCACGAAGGATACGGTGATCGGTGCGGGTGCGGAAGGCACGGTCCCGTGCAGCGAACTTCCGCTCATTCCTCATGATCGCAAACAGATTGCTCGACAGCACCCAGCCCGGGATGATTTCGTTGGTCCCTCGTGGCACTCCATCAGGCCTGTCGGATGGATCGAGAATCAGCGAGAAAGGGACATCCACCCTCTGTGGCGGCAGGGTGACTCCGGTCGCGATGAAGGTGTAAGGCGAACCGGTGAAACAACCAGGGAACTTCACATTCACCCCCAGCCCGAGGAACATCCCCTCTCCAGGCCAGAACTCCTGATCGGGTGCCTTCCCTGTGTGATTGGAGCCGCAGTTGCAGCCATACCCGACATTTCCCTTGCCCTCCGGCCACACCACTCCAATCAGCAATGCCTGATGGTGAAATCCCACAAAGGGGCCGATCAGGCTCGAGGTCACCTCTCCCTCGGCGATTGTGGTATTCGGACCGATGATCGACTTGAACACCTTCCCGTGCCGCTCGACACTCGAGTACTCACACAGCAGCGACCCCTCGACAATCGACAGCGAGGCCACATGGCTTCCCCATTGAAGTAAAGATTTTCGAATGATGGCCCCATCTTCGACAACGACCGGATGGTCATGGCTGCTCAGCAGCACGCACTCACTCAGGCGCTGGGCCGCACGGACTTCCGCGTAAGAGCCGATGAATGAATTTTCGATTCGCGGTGTATCGACCAGAATGGCATGGGGCTGAATGATGCCATGCCTCGAACGGCAGTGTGCGGCATAGGCATCGATCCGGCGCAGATAAGCGGCCAGCCCGCGGATGTTTCCTGCCGGGCGGACACTGTGTGCGGCTTCCTCGAAAGTCATTTCCGGATAGGATCGTGTGGCCCTGCCGCCGGTCTCGATCATCGGAATGGTAAACCCAACTCCGAATGAGGAACCCGCCTGGTGGGAGATCTCCCCGCACCCCGCGATGAGAACTCCATGCCCGATTTTCATCCCCGAGATCAGGCGCACATCACGAATCACCACACCATCCTCGATCAGGCAATCCTCGAGGGTCACATTTTCGATGCCTGCGGCTTCATGAAACCCACAACGCCTCACCCAGCCATAGAGCTTCCCGAGAACGATTCTTCCCCGGAAACGCACATTTCGAACACGGTCTGTGCGGAATTCCTCGGCCACTCGAACCAGTGACCAGTCTTCACATTCACATCGCTGCTGTTCGAGCCGGCGGATTTCAACATCGGCCAGCGGACGGGCCGGGAATGACAGCTTCTCTGCTGCCCTCAAGGCATTGAGAAAATGGGTCGCTTTGAGCGGATCGGGATACGCTAACACATTCCAGTGGCGCGAAATCTCTACCCTTTCAGAATCGAATCCGGATCGAAATGGCCTGCTTCAACCGACCGGAAATAATGATAGGTCCCCACTTTGAGCTCATTTGCTGCGGCGGTATCGGCGACAATCAGCGCATGGCGGTGCAGCTGCAGCACCGAAGCAGTCCACATGTGGTTGACACCCTCTTCCACTGTCTTCTGCAGCGCACGTGCTTTGTTGAAACCTGTCACCAGGATCATCACCTCATCGGCAGCCATGATTGTCCCCACACCGACAGTCAATGCCAGCTTCGGCACTTTCTCGAAGTTTCCACCAAAAAAGCGCGCATTCACCTTGCGGGTGTCATCGGTGAGGGTTTTGATGCGGGTGCGGGACTGGAGCGATGATCCAGGCTCATTGAATGCCAGATGGCCATCCTCTCCGATGCCTCCCACAAACAGGCTGATGCCTCCATAAGATTCGATCCGTTTTTCATACGACAGGCATTCCTTCCCAAGATCCGAAGCAAGCCCATCGAGGATATTGGCATTCTTTTTTTTGATATCGATATGCCCGAAAAAGTGGTCCCACATGAAACGGTGGTAGCTCTGGGGATGATCCGGATCCAGCCCGACATATTCATCCATGTTGAAAGTGACGACATTGGCAAAGGAAATTTTCCCGCGCTTGTTCAACCGGATCAGCTCTTTGTACATCCCCAGAGGGGAGGAACCGGTGGGCAATCCCAGGACGAATGGTTTGCGGGCGGTGGGCTTGTAATCCAGAATTCTCCGGGCGACTGTCCGTGCGGCCCACACACCCACCTGTTCCGGTGTCTCCTGGAAAACAACGCGCATGATCTCTCTTCCCTTGCGATGGAATTGTGCTGGTTTATGATCGGATTACTATGAGACAAGAGGAAAGAACGATCAATCCCGGAGATCGGCTGATGGCTGCCTCGGAACTTCCGGTCGGATCCAGCCGGGTTGTCGCTGTGTCCTTTGATGACCGCGACATGGAAATCATTGTTGTCCACACTTCCGATGGCTTTCGAGCTTACCTGAACCAGTGCCGTCATCTTCCAGTATCCCTGGACTGGGGAGATGGGGAGGTTCTTGATGAAACCGGCCTGTATTTCCAGTGCCGGACCCATGGCGCATTGTTCCGCCTGAGCGATGGCCTCTGCATCGCGGGACCCTGCAATGGAAAACCCCTCCGTCCGGTGTCGATTCGGGAATCCTGTGGATTCATTCATTTCCTCGGACCAGGTGAAATGCCATGAATGGTGCGGATGAAAAATGGATGGAAATGGCGCTGGACCTGGCGCACCAGGCCGCCGAGCTGGGAGAAGCGCCAATCGGCGCCATTGTGGTTCGCAACCGTGTGGTTGTCGGCCAGGGATACAATCGGAGAGAGGTCGATGTCGATCCGACCGCTCATGCCGAATTGATCGCCATTCGAGAGGCGGCTCAGACCCTGCGCAACTGGCGTCTGGATGACTGCACCCTGTATGTCACCCTCGAACCCTGCATCCAGTGTTGCGGGTCGATCCTTCTCTCGCGCATCCCAAAGATTGTCTTTGGTGCGGAAGACCCCAAAGCCGGGGGGGTCCGCAGCCTGTATCGCCTGCTGGAGGATGGCAGGCTCAACCATCGTGCCGAGATCACCGGAGGTGTGCTTGCGGATCGATGCGGGGCTGTTCTGAGCGCTTTTTTCGAAGGATTGCGGAAAACCCGGCGCTGATTTTTTCACAAGGGAAGTCGAGCCTTCTCTATATACTTTTCAATCATTTTAGAGTAAATAATACGAGGCCGATAATGGTCCTGTGGATATCTGAACAAACTGTTGAATAAGGAGTTGTTTCAGATCGTCTCACAATTCTGAAAAGAACGGCTGTTATGCCGCGGGGAGGAACATAATGAAAATCCTGGCGATTGCAGGTATGTTGGTTGTGGGGGTTGTCCTGAGTGGCTGTGCCTCGAAAACACAGACAGGGGCTTTGCTGGGCGCGGGAGCTGGTGCGCTGGCTGGCCAGGCGATCGGCGGCGATACCAAAGGGACCCTGATCGGTGCCGGTGTCGGCGGCTTGGCGGGGCCTTGACCGGTGATTACATGGAAAGAAAAGAAAACCAGGCACGCAGCCAGGGCTATTATCAGGGATACAACCAGGGCTACCAGCAGGGTTCCAGTCCGATGGCGTATGGTGGACGGCAGGAGCCCCCCGCGGATAGTTCCTGGTAAGCAGCGCTCCCGCAATTTTCACGCAATAGGCTGGCAGGTCTCCTCCCCGGACACCTGCCGGTTTTTGTTTTTGGGAGCGAATCTCAAGCCTGGGCTTGGACGGATTGCATCCGTCTGCCCGCCATGGCACACTTTTTATCAGAAACTCCACACAGGAGATGTGATCCGCATGAGTGAACCGAAAGTTATCCGTGGTAAAGCCTATATCCTCGGAGATGATATCGATACCGATCAGATCATCCCGGCTGAGCACCTGGTGTACAGTCTCGATGACCCTGAAGAGAGCAAAAAGTATGGCTCCTTCGCTCTGTCGGGTGTGCCGCTTGCCCAGGCAGGGCTGCCTGAAGGGGGCACCCCCTTCGTCAAAAATGGCGGGTGGCAGAGCACCTTCCGGATCATTATCGGCGGAAAAAATTTCGGGTGCGGCTCCAGCCGCGAACATGCCCCCTATGCCCTGAATAAAGCCGGCGCACTGGCGGTGGTCGCCACCTCCTATGCGCGGATTTTCTACCGCAACAGCATCAATGGCGGCTACCTGATTCCGGCCACCTCCCGCGAGGACCTTTCCCGCATTTACCGGACTGGAGATGAAGTCGAACTGGATACCGTCGGCGGGGTGGTGCGGAACATCTCCCAGGGCCTGACCCATGAGCTGGTTCCGCTCGGAGATGTGGCTGCAATCATCGAAGCGGGCAATGTCTTCGAATATGCCAAACGCATGGGGATGATCGCCACGGCCTGAGCCTGTTCTGAAATAGGGCTTGTGGTTCCCGCATGGTTACCGCCGGGAGAAAGGGGTAATGAACCGGGTTCCGGTTGGCTTCAAAAGTTATGGGCAGCACATGCGCCAGTAGCTCAGTCGGATAGAGCAACAGCCTTCTAAGCTGTGGGTCGCAGGTTCGATTCCTGCCTGGCGTACCATCCCAAATCCCTCAAATTCCTCAAGTTATTTCAAGTTTTCCCCAACAAGTCTCAAGAAACCCCAATAGTGAAATTCTTTGTTTTTCGCATTCGTTCCGACTCTGTTTTGGCACAATCCTGGCACCGCCTGGGAATACCCTCATCCCCGGCCTGACCGGGATCCACTTATCAACCCGTCATTCCCACGAAAGTGGGAATCCAGAAAGTGTGGGGCAGGCCATGGATCCCCGCTTTCGCGAGGATGACGAAGAAGAGTTGGGGATGACGAGGGGGGAGTCCAGATGACAAAAAACAGGGGCAGAATTGGTATAAAAGGAGAGAATTATATTTTCGGATTGTTGAGCCGGATGGTGTATAATCGCCGTACATCAATAACCCGGGGAATCAGATGGCCGCGCTTGGCATATCCGCTTTTGCGAGGATGACAGAGAAGAGGTCTGCGAATGAATGGTGCGAAAATTTGGACTGAGAGGTGTCACCCTTCTTCAGTTACCGCCCGCACGGCAGGAATTACCGAGCACCAGACCGGCAAATGGAACGACCCCTTCACCGGCCTCTGCTACTTCCACGCCAGATGGTATGACCCGCCCGCATGATGAGAAGGACAAAATGCCATGCCCGACGATCTTTCACTCAATGAACTTCTCGCTTTATACCGCACAACCCTTTTTGAGGATGTCCTGCCATTCTGGGAGCGATACTCCTTTGATGAAAGCGGCGCCATCAATACCTGCATCGGTGATGATGGCAGCCTCCTGAGCCGTGATCG
>LMZT01000153.1 GCA_001567115.1 Candidatus Hinthialibacteria bacterium OLB16
GAGACCATTCTCAGCGACACGCGAAGCACGCCGGGTACGGTGCATCGGTTCAGATGGGCAGCAGATTTGGGACGCTGGATGGGGGATGGACAATGCGCCTGACTACCTCAGCCGCATTGACCCGGGCCAAAGGGTCCGGCAATCCCACACTCCTGATTGGCTCCTCCGATGGAAGGCTTTTGTGCATCGATGCAAAGACCGGGACAGTTTTGTGGAAAAACGACGTGGGTAAAATTGAATGGGGAGGAGTGGTCTGGGCGGATTTGGATGGTGATCGAGAGGATGAAGGCATTGCGGGGACCGAATCGAATGGGATCCATGTTTTTACTCTTGAGGGAAAACCCCTTTGGGTATTCCCTTCTGTTGCAGACCAGCCCAAACCCAATCTTTTCTGCCCGCTTGCCGCCAGTGATGTGGACAAGGATGGCCGGTGCGACATTTTCGGGGTTGACCGGATGGGGCCTTTCCGTTTGTCGGGTCATGGTGAGCTGATCTGGAA
Organism: Candidatus Hinthialibacteria bacterium OLB16; assembly: GCA_001567115.1. Taxonomy (GTDB): domain Bacteria; phylum Hinthialibacterota; class Hinthialibacteria; order OLB16; family OLB16; genus OLB16. The sequence continues at coordinate 500 of LMZT01000153.1, forward strand.
AACAACTCCCGGAGATGAATTCCGTAGCACAGCGATTCTGGGCGATGCCGATGGGGATGGACGGCCCGAGCTCTACGCCGGGTCGATGGATGACAACGCTCTGTGGTGCTTTGATGCCCTGGATGGCCATGTCTTGTGGAAATCGTATCTTCTCTCCGGACTGGATGCCAATTCAGGCAGTTCGCTCTGCATGGGTGATCTGAATGGAGATGGCACCAGAGAAATCGTTTTATCCGACAAGGCCGGACACCTCTACTGCTTTGATTCCCATGGGAAAAATCTGTGGACTTTTCAGACAGAGCAGCCACGCGAACTGGCTCCCAGCCTGGGGGATGTGGATGGAGACGGCCTGGTTGAGGTCCTCGCCGCTGGTGGCGACCACTGCCTGTATTGTTTGTCTCCTTCCGGAGAACTCGAATGGAAAGTGGCCACCGACCTGAGGTTGCTCAACCCTGCCACCATAACTGATGTGGATATGGATGGCATGACCGACATTCTTGTGTGCGGGAGTGACCGGAAGCTGCGCTGTTACACCCTTGGCGGACCCTGTCGCCCCCAGCTTGTGCCCTGGCCTTCACGCAGGTTCGACATCAGGCAGTCGGGTTCCTGTTTCAACCATCGCGATTCATCAGCTGGCTTCCGGGTGCCTGTGGCTGCATCTCTGCTTCGTGAAGGTGGTTTTGAAAATTCGAAGACCCCAGCCTGGAAACCTGAAACCCCCGCTCTTGAAGAGCTGGCCGCCCAGCGCCAGAGAGAGCCAAGAGGATGGCTTCTCGAGCAGGGTGATGATACCAGCTGGCGCCTGGATAAGGAAATAAAACTCTCAGGAAGTTCCTCCCTTCAGGTCACGCCAGGCCAGGCAGCGGTCGTTGTCCGGTCTGAAGCGATTCCTGTCAAAGCGGACCTTCGCTCGGTGAGTGCGGCCATCCGGGCCAAAGGAGCATCGACTGCACAGGTGTGGCTCGAATGGGGGGGGAGCCACCGGATTGATCCGAAAAGACTCACTTGGCGCCGGTCCGGCTGATTCATCCGGATGGAAGCGGTTCTACACCCAGGGAATTTCCCCTCCCATGCAGGCAAAGTGGCTTTCACTGGTTTGTGGCGTCGAGCCAGGCAAGCCAAAACCAGTCCACTTCGATGATGCTGCTGTGTCCGGAAACTCCGACCAGCTCCCGACAGTGCGCCCGCTGGTCAACCAGGTGGGTTATGACATGGGTGCTCCCAAGATGTTCACAGCGCAGAGCAATTTTCTGGTGAATGATGCCTCTTTCGAGTTGATCGACATGCAGGGAGCTGCTGTATTCAGTGGAAAACTGGAAAAGCGGGGGCGCATCAGCGGTGCTTATGGAAGTGACTGGGGGTCCTTTTACTGGAGTGGAGATTTTACAACGCATGACGCCCCCGGGACATACCGCATTCGTGCGAATGTTGGGGGTGTTTCTGAAATCTCCTGGCCATTTCAGATCGGTGACAACCAGCTGTGGGCTGTGACCTCCCGCCCGGCATACAGGTTTTTTTACTACCAGCGTTGCGGAATGGAGATCCCCGGCTTCCATGCGGCCTGCCATCTCGATGATGCCGCCAGCAGCGACGGACTGAGGCAATTTGATCTGACCGGAGGCTGGCATGATGCAGGTGACTACAACAAATACTACAACGCCCCTTATGTTCTTGGGCTGGCAACTGCCTACAGCCTGGCAGCATCTCTCTTCGAGCAGCAGGATGAAGATGAAAATGGGATCTCCGATTTCCTGGATGAGATTGTATGGGGGGCCGAGCATTGCCAGCGCATGGTGGCTGCGGATGGATCGGTTCATGCCGCGATTACGAGTGGATATGGTTTCTGGAGTGCCCCGGAAATCGAGACGGACAACATTCCCGGCACCGGTGACGAGCGGCGCACCCAGGGGAGTGACACGGGAAATGACCCCTCCGAACATGCGGCGGCACTCGCCAAAGCCGCACGCCTGACACACCGGCATGACTTCGTCGTTACTGCCGAAAAGGCGCTGGGCTGGTCACTTGAAAAGGGGCAGAAGGGGGCATTGCAGCTCTCCGCTGCGATCGACCTGTTTGCAGTGACGGACAAGCAGGAGTATGAGGACCTGGCAAGGGAAATCTTTGAAGCACTCGGCCCGGCCGATACAGAAATCACCCGCAATTACGATCGGACCTTTTATGAAGACCATACCGAGGCCTTGCGCAAGAGGCTGATCCAGGAGGCGGATGAGATTCTGTCACATGCCGGCAACCCTTTCGGGATATGCACTTTCGGAAGCCCCGATCAACCGAATTTCTTCAACACTCCAGCGGACTCCGGTGGATGGCATGTGGGGACCAGCAGCCATCTGCTTTCAATGGCCAACAAGGTTGCGCAGGCCTATGCCTATGCGCCCGATCCGAGGTATCTGAAGTTCATCTATGACCAGTTCAACTGGACACTCGGCGGCAACCCGTATGAAGTGTGCCTGATGGAGGGAGCAGGGAGCCGGAATCTCCCCAGTTACCACCATCGTTATACCTTCGGGGGTGTGCCGCGCGGGGCGGTTCCCGGGAGTGTGGTGAATGGAGTGACATGGAAGGGGGTCGGCGATGACCGTCCGTATCTTGACATGAGTGGGGCGGACATCCCGGATTTCGAGCCGAATGAGGTCTGGCTGCCTCACAACATGAATTATCTGCAGGTGCTGGCGAACCTGCGGTTGTGCAGAGGCCTGCCGGGGCCGGAGCGGTGAGAGGTGGGGAGGGTCGATGCTCCATCCTCATTCCAATCCACAGGATACTCGCAACCATCGACCCCTCACTGGAGAGGAAAACTATAACTACATGCTGTTATTCAGTGCGTGACAGAATCGGTTCTGCCAGGGGGTTTTGAGAAGGTGGGCGGTATTTAGCAGGGTGGCGGTAAAAGAACCATATTCAATATCGACCCAGAACTGAACCGGAATGCAACGGGAATCCTGGGTAATCCAGGCCTTATACACCCTTTTCCCGAGCGGCTTTCCTTCAAAAAACAGCTTCGGAGTCACTTCAACAGTCGGCACAGGCCCCAGCAGGCTGTCCAGAACAGGCCCGGATTGGATATCGGCTGTTGCACGATAGAGGTCTTTTCCCTGGGTGACAGAGACTTCGAGGCGATTCCCAGGAGAGAGGGGAGTCGAAAGCAGGGCATAGGCTGCGCTGACCGGGTCAAAGGTCCCAGCAGGGACCTTGATTTCATTGCGCAGCCGGTTTTTCTTGAATCGCCGTACCATTTCTGTGCCATTGGGAAATTCCAGCCACTCCTGAAGGCGCCACTTGCCATCTTTTTCCCATTCTTCATACAGCCAGGGGCGATGGTCCGGGCGAAGGTAGCCCATATAACGGTATTTCGCTGAATAGAGTGTTTCTACAGCCCCGGTCGTACGTGCATAGGCTTCCAGCTTGATGCAGGGCTGGTCCGAACGTTGGGTCGAGCCATGCATGAAAACACTGATCTTCCCGACCAGCAGCTTGGTCCAGTAGACATCATATTCCAAATATTCCCCGGATCGCTGAAGGGGGGCTCCCCCGGAAGAGACCGTCTCAGCGGCACAGGCCTTCCCTCCATGCAAGCCAGCGAGAAGGAAAAACAGGGAAAGAATCAGATGGAAAGTCTTCGAGAACTGGGGTGGCTTCATCGCATTCCTTTCGATCCCGGGAGCAACTCCGAGCGGCTTTTCCGGATAACATCCGCCATCAGACAGGTATAGACGCTGCGGCAGGCGTTACTCTTCACCAGGCAGTTCGTTTTTATGAGTAGACAGACGCAGCGCTTCGGATTCAATCCCACGAATCCGAAGCCCACAAACCCACCTAAGAAAGCCTCCTCTTAGGACTCTGCCGGTCACTCCCACCCCCTTGACCGGCTTTTTTTGTCCATAGGAAGAATTAATAAACAAAACCGGGACTCCCACCTCACGGCGGACTCGATCGGCAATCGCCTGGAGTGTTTCTGCCGGAACACGGGACACACGCGGGTCGGGAGCCGCCCGATCGATGCTGTAGAGGTCCACACGCACCGGATGGATCCTTATCAGGGCGGCGATCCACAGAGCAATCTCTTTTTCTCCGGTATTATCCGATGGCCCATGAACGAACATGGTCTGTATGACCGGTGAGGGAAAAGCCTGCATCAGGCTGATCAGGCTATCCATGGAGAGACTGGAATGGGGTTTGTTGATGGCGCGGACAACTTCAGGGGAAACAGCATCCAGCTTCATGCAGGTTTCGTCCACTTTCAACAGGGCTTCGCGTATGTCGGTGCGATGGAGCTCCGATGCATTGGTAAGGACGATGACTCGTGCTGCGGGAACCCATTTTTTCCGAAGAGCCAGGGTTCCCTCGATCAGTTCGCCAAATTCGGGATAAAGGGTTGGCTCGCCATTTCCGGCAAAGGTGATGGCATCGATCTGTTCTCCCTGTTCACGTGCCTTTTTCAGGCGGGATTCAATTTCATCAAGAAGGGTCACCAGGCTGGGCCAGAGGATTTCATTATGTTTTCCCACCCAGTGCTTGTTGGTCCAGCCACATTCGCAGTAAGGGCAGTTGAACGAACAGATTTTCTCACCCAGGGGGAATGGATTGACACCCAGGGATTTCCCGTAACGGCGGGAATCAACAGGGCCGAAGACATATTCAGGCAGGAGGCCATGAACCACCTGGCGCCCCTCATCAAGGACACGCAATCCATTTTGAGAGCCGAATCTTCTCCGCATGGCATTCAGTTTGAAAGCCTACCGGGAGTGCGTCAAGGGTGGGAAAGAATACCCTTTTTCACGCAATTTGCGTGAGGTTCTTTTCCGGATTGCCTGCCACCATTTTTTACGCTGCTTCCAGAGGCAGGGTTCTCGAAAGGCATAGACTTTGAAGAAACGGATCTGGTCTTTGACTCCCGCTGTCGGAAAAAGAGAGAAAAGCAATCGTGACAGGTCATTGATCCGCGAGCGCCGAAATCGAATCGGATGCAGGCACATGGCATCGAGGTCCACGAAGCAGGGGGCAAAGGGGGCGGATTTTGACGGATCGAGGAGGATGTTGCGGCCTTTCAGATCCCCATGCGAAATCCGATTCGAATGGAGATCGCGAAAGATTCTGGCGACAGCATTCTCAAGAATTTTTTTGTCCTGGCGCTTGCAGGCTGAAAGGAGGCTGTGGCCATACTGTTCATTGTAAAAATCATCCAGACCAATCCCACCCGGCACCCAGCGGGTGAAAACAAACGATTCCAGCAGGAGAGGCCCATACCTCTTTTCAAGCACACAGACAGCCTCCGGAGTCGGAATTCCAAGTGTTTCCAGCGCGAAAGCCGACCGCCAGACACGCACTGCCCGTGAACGCCGGAAAAGGTTCTTGAACCGTTCCCATGCACTTTTTCGATTGTAACGTTTCATGAAGATGGGTCCCGGCAGTTCCGGATTCTGGTAGCACGCCACAGAGGTAGTCGGGGTATCTTTCACGACAATAGCCTTTTCCGATTGAAAAAGCCCATTGGGATCTGCGAGCAATGCACGGAAAGATGGAGAATCCCAGGTGGTGCGAATCCAGCCCTGGTATGCCCCTGTCCGGAGCCGGTGAAAACGTTTGCCATGCTCCTGGCATTTGGCCAGCGCGAACGCCAGCGTGCACGGAAATCTCTGGCTGCATAGTATTCGATGGCCCGCGCCATGGAACGCCGTGCCTCGGATTCGTTCCGAAAAGCGGGCTGCCAGTCCCTGACAACATCGAGATAGGCTTTCAGACCCCTCTGCTTGACAGTGAGAGAAAGCCTGGGAGCCAAGCCCCCGAGGAATTCGCTGACATTGAGAATACGCTCCCGCCAGGTCAGTGACTTTTTCAGCTGGATATCTTTCAGGTCCGTGAAGAAGATCTGCACTGGAGAAAGGGAACGCAGAACCAGCATGTTGCCGCCATGAGGATCCTGGTGAATGCATCCAGCCTGATGCAGCTGCCCCAAGGCCCTGCCGGCAGCCTCGAGCAGCTCCCGTTTTTCACCTTCCCGAAGGGGGACCCTGCCATCGACATAATCCGACACAGGGACCGCACCTTCAAGGAAGAAGGACACAATCACCCCGCGGCGGCCAGCGGTTGTACGGCTCGCTGCCCATAGGATTGGCGCAGGAACCGGCGCTCCGGCTGAGGCAAGGCTTACCTGATTGCTCCACTCCCTGGCACCCGGGTCGCCCTGAAACACCCTTCGGAAAAGCCCGCGTAATCCTGTCGAGGCGATTTCTTTAATGCACAGTGAACCCCAGGGGGACTCAGCCACCCAGACCTTGCGGCCGCTGCCTGTTTTCAGAATGGATGTGGAATCGGCTCGATCGATGATCTGCAGGATCAGGTCGAGGTGACCGGCATAGGTCGCATGGATTTGTCCGCGCCAGTGCGGGTTACTGAACGAGTGAACCGTAGGGGGTGGGGTGGGGAAGGTCATGGAAAGGGAGCATCAATCAAACAGGGTCGAACCTTCCTCCCGGTCACCCGGGGGTTTGATGCCGAGATGAGTCCAGGCCATAGGGCCGATGCAGCGCCCCCGGCTGGTGCGCTGGAGGAATCCGACCTTTAAAAGATACGGCTCGACCAGGTCCTCGAGGGTTCCGCTTTCCTCATTGAGAGTGGCGGCGATGGCTTCGATCCCGACCGGCCCGCCACCATAAAAATCGATGATGGTGCGAAGATATTTGCGGTCGAGGTCATCAAGGCCGATTTTATCCACACCCTCCATTTTCAGGGCTTCATCGGCAACCTTCTCAGTCACCTTCCCATCCGCACGCACCTCACCATAGTCGCGCACACGGCGCAGAAGCCGGTTGGCGATGCGTGGAGTGCCCCGGGAACGGCGTGCGATCTGATTGGAACCGGGCTGGTCAATCGTGACATTCAGAATTCCAGCCGAACGCGCCACGATTTTGGCAAGGTCTTCCGGCTCATAGAAATCCAGGTGATAGAAGAGGCCGAAACGGTCACGAAGCGGAGCCGAAAGCAGCCCGGCACGGGTCGTCGCTCCCACAAGGGTAAAATGTTTCAGGGGAATTTTGATGGTCTTGGCGAATGCCCCTTTATCAACCACAAAATCGATCTGAAAGTCCTCCATGGCCGGGTAAAGATATTCTTCGACGACTGTTGTCAGGCGGTGGATTTCATCGATGAAAAGGATCTGCCCCTCAGACAGATTGGTCAGGATTCCCAGCAGGTCGGTCGGCTGCTGCAGGGATGGGCCGCTGGTGGTCACCACCTCACCGTTCATTTCATTGGCGATGATGTATGCCAATGTGGTTTTTCCAAGCCCGGGGGGGCCATGAAAGAGGATATGATCGAGAGGCTCCCCCCTGCGGCGTGCCGCCTCGATGGCAATCCCCAGGTTATCCTTGAGTTGGAGTTGCCCGATATATTCCTGGAGCCTCTGGGGGCGCAGTGTGGCATTGGCCGCTTCTTCTTCAGAGCCTCCAGATTGGGGCGAAAGGATTCTTTCGACTGGCATACAGGCATTTTTACCCCACTTGCCATCGCCTGTGGAGGTGGCATGGAGTGAAATCCGGTCTGTTGCATGACTCCCTTTCTCCAAAGGGTTCGGATAATCTTTCTGCATGAGAAAATCCTGCCTGGGAGGAATATCATGCGTTTCGCAGTACGAACCTGCTGGGAATTTCAACTCTGTTCCTGTCTTTGAATGCGGGTCATTCGGTGAGTGTCAAGCCTGAATCGATGCTGGAACTGGAGAGGTGGGTGGCCGCCAAGTTCGAAGAAAAAGTGCCTGGGGTTACAGGCGAGGCGCGTATTGAAGTAATTGCAAATCACGATCCGGTCCAGCTCAACCAGCGTGGAGGAAAGCCGATGCGCCTGGGGAATCGTGAATTTTCCAAAGGTCTGTATTGCCACGCCAACAGCCGGCTGAATATTGTCCTCCCCAAAGCAGCCACCCGTTTCGAGGCTACGGTGGGAATCGACAGCAATGAGCAGACCTCCGGAGGAAGAGGGAGTGTGACAGCCAGACTGATGACCGGCGAGGCAGTCGAATGGGAATCAGATATCCTTCGGGAGGGGATGCCGCCATTGGAAGTGGTGGTGAATCTGGGAAGAGTGCAGGAGTTTTCCCTGGTTGTGAATGATGGGGGGGATGGCATTTCCTGTGATCAATTCGACTGGGCGGATGCGCGAGTCACACTGGAGGATGGGGCTGTTGTGTGGCTGGGCGATTTGCCATTAAGCCCGCAGACCAAAGGACCTTTCACAAACTCATTGCCCTTTTCATTCAAATTCGATGGGCGGCGGTCACAGGACCTGCTTCGATCCTGGAAAATTGAAAGGACCATGCTGGAAATCGATGACAACCGCCGGGAAAGAACGATCACCTACAGCGATCCGGATAGCGGGCTGGTTGTCCGCTGGTTCGGGATCGAGTACCGGGATTTTCCGGTGATCGAATGGACCTTGTCATTCAGGAACAATGGAGCGGAAGACACTCCCATCCTGTCGAATATCCTGGCTATCGACAGCCGTTTCGAAAGGGACTCCGATGCGGAATATGTCCTGCACCATCATACCGGAGACTTATACACCGCAGACAGTTATGAACCTCACCAGGAAACTTTGAGTTCACGCAAAACCAGGACGATCGCCAACACCGGAGGCCGTCCCACCCAGAGCGCCTTTCCATATTTCAATATCTCGGCAGGCAATGAGGGGATGATCTTTGTGGTCAGCTGGGCGGGACAGTGGTCATCCAATTTTCTGCGGGATGAAGAAAATGGATTGACACTCCAGGCAGGCCAGGAAGTCACCCACCTGCGCCTTCATCCGGGAGAGGAGATCCGCACCCCGATGATTGTACTGATGTTCTGGAATGGGAATGTACTGGAATCACAGAATCTCTGGCGCCAGTGGATGATTGTGCATAACATTCCCCGCCCGGGAGGGAAACTGCCCCCGCTGCCCCAGCTGGCTGCCTGCAGCTCCCACCAGTTCGGTGAAATGATCCATGCCAACCGCGATAACCAGATCTTCTTTGTCGATCGATACCTGGAGGAGAAGCTGCGGCTGGACTACTGGTGGATGGATGCCGGCTGGTATATCAACAAGACCGGCTGGCCCAATACCGGAACCTGGGAGGTGGATACAGCACGGTTCCCGGGGGGCTGCGGGCCATTACCGACCATATCCATGAAAAAGGGCTGAAAAGCCTGGTCTGGTTCGAACCGGAAAGAGTCACTCCCGGCACCTGGCTGTATGAGCAGCATCCTGAATGGCTGCTCGGGAAAGATGGCGACCAGAAGCTGCTCAACCTGGGGAACCCCGAAGCCCGCCAGTGGCTGACTGACCATGTCGACCAGCTGATTAATGAGCAGGGGATCGACCTGTACCGGCAGGATTTCAATATGGATCCGCTCGGCTATTGGCGTGATAACGACAGCGGAGACCGCCAGGGGATTACAGAAAACTTCCATGTGCAGGGGTATTTTGCTTACTGGGATGAGCTGCGGAAACGGCACCCGGACATGCTGATCGACTCCTGTGCCAGCGGGGGGCGTCGCAACGATCTTGAAACACTGCGGCGTGCAGTTCCACTTCTGCGCAGTGATTACATCATGGAGCCGGTTGGAAACCAGTGCCACACCCATTGCGCTCTCGCTGTGGTTCCCCTTTTATGGAACAGGAACTTCA
>LMZT01000154.1 GCA_001567115.1 Candidatus Hinthialibacteria bacterium OLB16
CCCTTGCGCAGAACGTACTCGGAAGTTGCCGCAGGGAAACCCTGCGCTGTGCAGGGTGGTTATGACCGGCTTGAGCTTGTCCATCTCGATGGGGAGCGCTGCGGACAAATCCGGAGCTGCCATCGGGAGCCGGGTGTGGCGTCAGGGTCAGATCCTGAGGATCGGCTCCACCCGTCATTTTCCAGCCGACTTCAGCAGCAGGGCATGCAAGGCTGGAAAACCACCCGGCACAGCGCAGGGTTTCCCTGCGGCGACTTCCGAGTACGTTCTGCGCAAGGGCCATTCCGAGCCATCTTCCAGCACAGCCACTCCTTGTGAGGTCTCCATGGCTGGAAAGATATGGCTGGTGGTCAGATTGGTCACCAGGTTGCCGAAACGGTCGATGTAAACAATTTCTCCCTCGATGCCATTTTCTGTTGCAGCCGGTTCCGGGAAAACAATTCGAATCGGGTCGGAGATTTCAGGTCCGAACCCATCCAGGTCACAGCCCTGTGCGAGATGGGCAGCGGCCGGAGCGAAGATATCCCGTCCATGGAAAGTCGCCGACACCCACTTCAGGCGATAATGGGGGTTCTCGATGGACAGAACCAGAGCGCCTTCGAGAATCGGTGACAGCACCCCATTATCAGGGCCGATGAAATAATGCTCTTTCGAACATACCAGCAGACCACGGCGGTCCGAGCCGACACCGGGGTCCACCACTACGACATGGATGCTCTGTCTGGGAAAGAATCGGTATGAAGCTCCCAGCAGGAAAGCAGCCGAGCGGATATTCTGGGGGGGGATGTCATGGCTGATATCCACAACACGAGCTTCCGGGGCGATTCCGGCGATCACCCCTTTCATAACCCCGACAAAGCCATCCTGCAGGCCAAAATCTGTCAGGAGGGTAATGATTCGGGGAGGACATTTTTCATTCGGCATGGCTCTCTTCCAGCACCAGGGAACCCCGGCGGGGATCAAAACGCAAGGCGAGACGGCCTTCCAGCACCGAAAGCAGCACTTTTCCCGCTAAATCATAGCGCCAGCCCTTCAACAAGGGCACGCCATTCAGCTTGTTTTGGCGGAAACCGGATAACAGGGCACGCAGTTCCTGGCTGTTCGCCAACACCGAAGGGGCCACTCGCGCTTCTTCCGCCTGAATCTGGAGAACCGCCGAAAGAAGCTTGAACACGGCATCATCATCCTCATCGGGGCGGGGGCGAGTGCTGATGGGAACTTCGACTGGATCGGTTTCAGCCCGTGCCAGGCCCTCCTGGATTGCAGCGAGGATGTCGATCCCGCAACGCTGGATTTCATTGGCATGAAGGCCACGCTGGCGTTTGATGTCTTCAAAACTGGTTGGAGCCGATTTGGCGATCGACAGGAGCACATGGTCCTGAACAACCCGATTGGGCGGATGATTCCTCTTGCGTGCCTCGATCTCGCGCCAGTGAGCCAGGGATCGCAGCACAGACAGGCTCTGGGCATCGAGGCCGCTGCGCCCTTTGATTCTCAGGAAGCATTTTTCCGGTGGATGTTTCCGGAAGGTTTCCGGATCGCTCAGGTGGGAGCATTCTTCATAGACCCACTGTTCCCGTCCGGAGGATTTCAGTTTTTTCCCAAGAACCTCGCGGAGCTCGATCAGGTACTGAACATCGGCCTCGGCATAGCGAATCTGTTCAGGGCGCAGGGGCCTTCGGGACCAGTCCGAAAAGGTTTCACCTTTGGGAACTTTTCGCCCCAGCAGCTGGTAAACCAGGCGGCTGTATCCGCACTGAGAGCCATACCCCAGCAAAGATGCGACAATCTGGGTATCGAAAACCGGCCGTGGCAGGCGCCCGGATTCCTGGAGGATCAATTCCATATCCTGAACCCCGGAATGGACCACCTTTTCGGTTTCCTCGTCACACAGCAGCTGCCAGAGAGGCTCGAGGTCCGGGATGGTCTGGCAGTCGATCGTCACAATCTCCCCATCGGCGAGGATCTGCATGATTTCAAGCCGCGGGAAATAGGTCCGCTCACGGACAAATTCAGAATCGAACGCCAGAATGGGAGTTCCCCGATGGCGTGCGCAGAATTCCTGCAGCAGATCGACTGTGTCGATAAACATCAGGAGGGCCTTGAAACCAGCAGGGCTGGAAAACTAATTTTCATCAGACATAAGCCGGGGCGATTCCCTCGGCTTTAAACAGTTTATCCCGCACCGCTTCCACCGATCGGCCGGAGGTCCGGCAGCCATGCACATACATCGAAACGGCATCCGGCAGCACCTTGGGCGAACGGACATCATAGGCCTCGATATTTTCTCCAAGAGTCCTGCCGGTGGCGGTGATGCAGCTGGTGTTGAGCAGCCCGGGCTTGCCGCGCAGGATCGAACCCAGGATGGTGTGGATTCCGCCGGCGCGATGGACATCCTGGACATGGAAAATGCGCCCTTCCGGAGTCGAGCTGGGCGCGACTTTGCAGATATTCGGTGTTTTCTGGGAAAGCTCATTGATGCGCCCGATGTCGTACTCGATGCCGGCTTCACGCGCAATCGCCAGGATATGCAGCAGTGTGTTGGTGGATCCTCCCATGGCCATGTCCAGCACCATGGAATTATCGAAGGCTTCCCGGGTGCAGATATCCCGCGCTTTGATATTCTTTTCAACCAGCACCATGATCTGTCTGGCGGCGCGTTCATAAAGCCTGAGCCGTTCATCGCTGGTGGCGAGAATGGTGCCATTTCCCGGCAATGCCAGGCCGAGAGCTTCATTGAGGCAATTCATCGAATTGGCGGTGAACATGCCGGAACAGGAGCCGCAGGTCGGGCAGGCATGGGATTCGATGTCGAACAGCTCTTCATCATTGATCTCACCGATTTCCTTCTGGCCGACTGCATAGAAGGCATCCACCAGGTCGATCTGTTTTTTGGGTTTCTGCCCCGGCAGAGGAAGATCACGCTCCCTGCCTGCAGACCGGTCATCGATTTCACCCGCCTCCATCGGCCCGCCGGAGACGAACACGGTGGGGATGTTGCAGCGCATTGTGCCCATCATCATCCCAGGCACGATTTTATCGCAGTTGGGGATGCAGATCATCGCATCGAAGCAGTGGGCATGAATCATGGTTTCGATGGCATCTGCGATCAATTCGCGGGAGGGCAGGGAGTACTTCATGCCATTGTGCCCCATGGCGATGCCATCATCGACACCGATGGTGTTGAAAATGAAAGGCACTCCGCCGGCCCGGCGGACCGCCTGCTTGACGAAGTCTCCCACAGCATTGAGGTGAACATGCCCGGGAACAATGTCCACATAGGAGTTGGCGATGGCTATAAAGGGTTTATTCCAGTCGTCCTCACGGACTCCGGTGGCGCGTAAGAGGCTTCGATGGGGTGCGCGTTCCACCCCCCGCTTGATCTGATCCGAGCGCATGTGCGGACCTCCTTGATGATGGACAAGAGTATGCTTCTTTTATCGTTTTCCGGGAAGATCCGGGATTTCCCCAGGCCGAAAACCCGATCGATTTTCCTTTATCAGGCAAGAAAAGGACTGGATTTCAATCGGCCTCAGGGGGAAAACCAGATTTCCACCTCCGGGCAGCTTCGGACTGCAATCCCCGCCGTCACAGTGGAGGGATCCCGCACCAGCTGGTCATGGATATCCTGTTTTGCGGGGCCGGAAACCAGGAAGATGACCCGCTGGCACATCGCCAGGACATCCGCTGAAACAGAAATGCGATGAGGCGGCAGGGGGCGCTCGACAGCCAGAGCATGCTTCCCATGGCTGCGTTCTACATCTTCGGGGGAGAAAAGGGATGCGGTGTGGCCATCTTCACCTAATCCCAGCAGAGCCAGTGGAAGCTGCCCTCCCTCAGCCAGGAAATTCCGAATGCGCTGGTCATACCGCCTGGCGGCTTCTTCGAGGCTGTATTCGGTCTGGACTGCCAGAAGTTTCTGGTCCGGCAGCTGGATCGCCCGGATCATGGGGAGCAGATTGGCCAGATTGCTGCCGGGTGAGTCCACAGGGACATGCCGTTCATCCGAAAGCAGGAGATGCAGACCGGGTGAAATTATTGGCGGGTTGTCGGCGATATGTGTATAAACCGCCAAAGGTGTGGTTCCACCGGGGAGGATAATACCATAGGGACCATCCTTGTTCTCCCGGGAAAAAGAGTCTTTCAGCAGACCGGCAGTTGCATCGATCAGGCTGCTGGATGAATTCAATGTGCGGGATTCGATTTTCATTTGATGGGGTCCATTAGAGCTCGGAGGTGATTCCATATCTTTCCGCCAGGGCTTTGACCCGTTCCGGGCCTTTGCTTCCAAAGGGATAGAATTCGGGTTCCATCTGTTCCTGTTCGATGGATTTCAGCAGGGGAGTGAAAATATCCCAGGCGGCAGCCAGCTCATCAGAACGGATAAACAGGCTTTCATCCCCCTCGAGAACATCCAGCAGCAGGCATTCATAGGCATCCGGGATATCTTCATTGAATGCGGCATCGTAACGCAGGTTCAGGCGGGTCTGCTCCAGTTTCATCTCGAGGCCAGGCTTTTTGTTCATGATCTCGAGCGTGATGGCTTCATCCGGCTGGACTCGAATGACCAGCTCATTGCGGGGAAAGAATTCGATGGAATGCCCATACAGGTTCCCGGGGACCTCACGGAAACGAATCCGGATTTCGGTCATCCGGTCATCCAGCCCTTTTCCTGCCTGAATGAGAAAGGGAATCCCATCCCAGCGCCGATTGTGAAGGTGGAGCACAGCCGCAGCATAAGTGGGGGTTTTCGACCCAGGCGGGACTGACTCCTCGGTTCGATAGGCTGGATGATGCACCCCTTTCCAGGTCCCCTCGATATATTGTCCGAGGACCACATCCTGCTCCACGACCGGGGCCAGGCTTCTGAGGAGTTTGACCTTTTCATCGCGGATATCTTTTGAAGAAAGACTGACCGGCTGCTCCATGGCGATCAAGGCCAGGATCTGCAGCAGGTGGTTCTGCATGACATCCCGGATGATGCCATACGAATCGAAATACCCCCCGCGCCCTTCCAGGCCGATGTTTTCCTTCCAGGAAATGATGACATGGTCGATATAGGAGCGATTCCATACAGGGTCGAAAAACAGGTTGGCGAAACGCAGCACCAGCAGGTTCTGGATGACTTCTTTCCCCAGATAATGATCGATACGGTAGGTCTGTTCCTCCGAAAAGACCTTGGCCATTTCGCGAACCAGCTCATCCGAAGAGTTCCGGTCGGAACCGAAAGGTTTCTCAATCACCACACGGGACCAGCTGGGTTCGTGAGCACCGCCGACCAGGCCGGCATTCCGCAGGGAGTGGGCCACTTCGAGGAAAATAAAGGGAGGAATGGCCATGTAGTACATCCGGTGAGTGGGCACTCCGCCTTCCAGATTCTTCAATTCCCTGCGCACATGATTGAAGGATTCCGGATCGTCATACTGCCCGCTGATATAAAAACAACGGGACAGGAACTCGCTCATCTTTTCGGCGCAGGACTGGCCGGGGGCATATCGGCAGGTGAGGTGCTCCATGATCTTGTTGCGGAAATCTTCATGTGACATCCAGCTTCTGGCGAACCCCACAACCTGGAACTGCCGGGGCAGATGCTTCTGGCAGAACAGGGCGAACAGAGCCGGAATGACCTTTTTACGCGCCAGATCCCCTGAGGCCCCGATAATCAGCAATGTCACCGGCTGGTCATCCGCTTTCAGGGAGTTTTTCAATTCATCAGTCATTTCGATCGATCCTTTGAAGAAATGATCCCGGCTCTTCCCCGGTTTGGCAACCTCCCCACTGGATTCGTTTCACCCGAATGAGCAATGTGGAATTAAGGAAAAAGATTGATTATAATTTGCCATTCAAGGGCAATCTTTTTTTTGCTGGTGGGGTATGGAGGCCGGATCATGTTACAGGGCAGCAAGGGTTGGGTGTGGACTGCAGCCGTCTTTCTTCTGGTGGTGAATTTTCCTTCTCAGTCACAACAGGTATCCACGGATCACACATTAATGGATCCACTCTACTCTGCAGAGATGGATGAGGGGGCGATGGATAGCGCGGCTCTGTCCGAGCCATTGCAGGTTGCAACAGGAAAAGGAAGTGGTGGGGGAACCCCCAAAGGGGAAAAGAAAGCCCCCAAAAAGATCGAACTGACCGGAGTATGGCGGCTGAGATATGAAGCCAAAGAAAACTTCGACCTGATCTATGACCGTCCTTCGGTCGATCCCGGAGTGGCGGACAATGATGATGATTTCCTGCTGAGCCGTTTGCGGTTATTCCTTGACCTGCGTCCGAATGAATACATTCAGGCGCACTTCACTTTTCAGGATGCACGTGAGTTCGGTTCGGATCTGATTAACCATGACCAGCTGGATAGATCTTCACGAAATACCTTCAAGAATCAGATGGATATCTATGAGGGATATCTGAAGCTCAAGCTGGGGGAATGTCCATTGTGGCTGCAGCTGGGGCGCCAGGAGCTGGTCTATGGCGACAGCCGCCTGCTTGGCAACAATATGTGGGGGAACACGGGCAGAAGCTATGATGCCGCACGCCTGCTCTATGAGAAAGAAGATGTCAAGATCGACCTGTTCGTGGGGAACCGTGTCCTGGTGGATTCCAATGCCTGGGATGAGCCGGATCACCATGACAACCTGATGGGTGCCTATGCCACGATCAAAAATCTCCCTCAGGGGCTGCAGGACATCTATCTGATCTATCGGGACAACAACCCTGCCATGCTCGAGGAATATACCCTGGGGACCCGCATTGTCGGGGATGAAGGGCCAGTCGACTGGAACTTCGAGGGCGTGTATCAGTGGGGCACTGCAACGGATAAGGTTGTTCCGAACCGCAAAGGCGAGGTTCTCGACCAGGAGGCCTGGGCGGCCCATGCCGAATTGGGATACACCTGGAAAACACAGCCACTCAAGCCGCGGCTCGGGGTGGAGTACAACTTCGCATCCGGCGATGACGACCCACTGGACAGCTCCAACAACACATTTGATCAGCTCTTTCCAACCAACCATGTCCCCTGGGGCATCATGGATTTCATTGGATGGAAGAATATGCACAGCATCGGTTCCAGGCTTTCCTGGGCGCAAACCAGGAATCTCAAGATCACGACTGAATGGCATGCCTTCTGGCTCGATGAAGAACAGAACGATGCGTGGTATGATTCAACCGGAAGGGTTTTCCGGAATGCCGCCGGCAAGGATGTTTCCAGTTTTCTCGGGCATGAGTTTAACCTCTTCGCCACTTACAAAGTTTCCGAGAAGCTGGAGATGGAAGCTGGTTATGGCCACTACTTTGCCGGCCAGTATGCCGCTGATACCGCCCCCATTGGTGCAGGATCAGACGATGCGGATTTTGTTTACCTCATGACCACCTACAAGTTCTGAGCCGGCCCGGCCGTGCCGCTCCTGTTCAGTGGAACGATGGGTGTTTGGTTGAGCGGCAGTAGTCCCGGATCCACTCAAGGCTTTTGATGGCCTCCGGACCGCAGGCCATCGGGATTTCATCGGATATTCCAAGAACCAGCCCGGGTGAAAAAAGCTTCACGACTTTTTCCACACAAGCCTGAATGTCTTCGAGAGTGAAGGGTGGCAGGAACAGCACTGCCGGGATGCCATCCAGCAGGATTTTATCTCCGAGATTTTCCTTGATCTGTTCCAGAGTGACATCGCCCATCGGGGCAGCGGTGAGGGCCTCGATGCCATCGAAGGGGAGGTGCCTGAGGTATTTCAGAATCGCCTTCAGGCTGCCATCGAAATGGGCATGGGTGAACTTCCCTCCTTTGCGGAGCTGTTCAGCGCGCTTCTGGTAGAAGGGGATATGATAGGTTTCGAAGAAGCGTGGAGAAAGCAACTGGGCATCGATATTTTCACCGAAATTCAGCA
Organism: Candidatus Hinthialibacteria bacterium OLB16; assembly: GCA_001567115.1. Classification (GTDB taxonomy): domain Bacteria; phylum Hinthialibacterota; class Hinthialibacteria; order OLB16; family OLB16; genus OLB16. The sequence continues at coordinate 7,881 of LMZT01000154.1, forward strand.
CATTCGGGCCGGAAGCCTCACTCAGCTGCGAGAAGAGTGGGTCATAAGAGGCATCGATCGCTTTGATCACGGATTCAAACTGGCCAGGGTCTTCCATCAGGGCGATGGCGAACTGCTCAAACTTCATCCAGTCCAGGGCCAGGGACTGGTAAGGGCTGCGCGGCAGGAAAAATTGAGGCTCCCCGAGATCTCCCAGATAAGCGGCTCCTTTTTCAAAGTTGTCCTGGTTGTATGAAAACAGGGTGTTTTCATACAGCCACTGGAGCTTGCGCAGATCTTCGGGGCCATGAACCGGAAAATCGACAATCCGGCAGCCGGCCTCGCCAGCAGCCTGGAAACGAGTCACCAATTCCCCATAGGGAGTGTCGAAGACCTGCATGCCTCCCCGGGCATCAGCGGCAGAATGAATTTTGACCCTGCGGCTGAAGGACCGTTGAACCGGATCGGGCTGGCCGGTGAAATACTGAATATAGCGCATGGAAAGGCCGAGATGTTTGTAGACATCGCGCATCTCCAGTCCGGCCATCGCCGGAGGAAAAGTTCCTTTGCGGATCGAAAGGTCAACCCATGGCTCGATGCGGGGCTGAAACAGCACATGGGGGATGGGTTGTTTCTGGAAAATCCTGAGATTCATCTCACGGCAGGTCATGGCAGCACTCATGGATGGAACCCCTTTCCTGGCTTTGGCGGATATTATTCCAATTGCCGATTCAAACGCAGGATCACTTCTCTCTGATCCAGTGTTTCGATTGATACTCGTTTATTGCGGGATTTCGATCCTCCCTGGATATCAAGGTGTGATACCGGAATATCCAGGGCTTCGGAGAGCAGGCGGAGCAATTCCGAATTGGCACGCCCCCCTTCGGGTGGAGCATGGAGTGCCACCTGCCAGATCCCGCTCTCACAACCGAGAATGCAGCTCCGGCTCGATCGTGGCTTCACCCGCACTTCAATGAGTGTGGACATCGCTGGCCGATCAATGATCTCACTCAGGCGCTGGCCGGGCGGGAATCCATGGAGAGAAGATCCGCACTCCAGGGAGCCATCCGGCGGGTTTCGGAAAGAAGATACTCCCGGATCTCTTCAGGTTCGTTCATGGCCAAAGCCTTTTCAGCAATGCCGACAGCCTCTTCGTAAGATATCGAACGGATCAGGCGTTTGATGCCCGGGATGGCGATCGGGCTCATCGACAGCTCATCCACCATCAGGCCGACCAGGATCAATGTAAACTCGATCGATCCAGCCATCTCTCCGCATACACTGACTTTTTTTCCGGCCTGGTGGGCGATGGACACTACATTGCGAATCAGCCGCAGAACCCCCGGGTGGAGGGGGTCATACAGGTATGCGGTCCGTTCATTCCCACGATCTGTTGCGAGGGTGTACTGGATCAGGTCATTGGTTCCGATCGAGAAAAAATCAGCCAAGGGCAGCAACCCATCCATGACCAATGCCGCCGATGGGACTTCAATCATCGTGCCGACCTGAATCTGATCGTTGATCGCGACCCCTTCGGCGCGCAGCTGGTCGCGGACCTGATTGAAAGCGGCGCGTGCAAGCTTCATTTCGCGCACCTCGGAGATCATTGGAAACATGATCGACAGGTTGCCATAGATGCTGGCGCGGAGCATGGCCCGCAATTGGGTGTGGAAGATCTCCGGTTGTTCGAGGCTGAAGCGGATGGCGCGCCAGCCCATGAAAGGGTTGCGTTCTTTTGGCATGCGGATCGAGGAGGGAAATTTATCTCCTCCGATATCCAGAGTCCGGATGATCACAGGATCGGGAGCCGATTCCTCCACCACTTTGCGGTAGGCCAGAAATTGTTCATCTTCGGTCGGGAGATCCCTTCGGTTCATGTAGAGAAACTCGGTTCGATACAGGCCGATTCCATGTCCGCCATACTGTTTGACAGAGATGACTTCTTCGGGGAGTTCGATATTGGCGGCCAGTGGGATTGTAAAGGCATCGGTGGTTTCGGGGTCGAGATCCCGGAAATGCTCCAGGGCCTCGATGCGATGGACAGCTTCCTCCTGGATGCGGCGGTAACGCTGAACCGTTTCTTCGGCCGGGCGGATGGCCAGGACACCGCGATCACCATCCACAATCAGAAAGTCTTCTTCATCGACAGACTCCAGCAGATCGGGCACGCCGACAATCGCCGGAATCTGGGCTGCCCGCGCCATGATGGCGGTGTGTGAGGTGCGGCTGCCACGAGCGGTCACAAAGGCCAGGACTTTCCCCTGGGGAAGGCGGACAGTGAGGGAGGGGGTCAGGTCATCGGCAACGACAATGACCGGTTCATCGATATTTTCGAACTGGTCCAGGTTCATCCCGACCAGATTGGACAGCACCTGGTGGCCGATATCGGCCACATCCTCGGAGCGCTGGAAGGGGCTTTTGGTCATGCGTTCGAGCAGCTCCTGGAGGGCTGTGTTCAGTGCTGTTTCGACATGCATGAGGTCATTGCGGACCAGTTCCTCAATTCTTCCCCCGATATAAACCGGGATGTCCTGTGCCAGCATGAGGTGAATGTCGATGATGTCATTGACCAGCTGGCGCTCATCGCCTTTCTGGTTGGCGCGGATCATCTCGATCTGCTGCACAGTGGTTGTCCAGGCATTTTCCAGGCGTGCCAGTTCCGATTCGATCTGGCCGGGAGAGATGGTGCTGATGGGCAAATGGATTCCCGCGTGCTGGAGAAGATAGGCCGGACCGCTTGCAATACCTGGAGAAACAGGCACACCACGGATGACAGTTTCCTGCCGCGTGGAGAAGCTCATGCCGCCCCCGGAGAGTGATCCTCGAGAATCCTTGCGATGGCGTTGATGGCTTCTTCAGCCTCATCGCCTTTGGCGCGCACCATCAACTTTGTGCCACGTTCCGCAGCCAGCATCATGACACCGAGGATGCTTTTGGCATCGATTTCTTCACCTTCATGGACTGACATGCGTATATCGCACTTCATGTTGCGGACCGCCTGGACCAGCTGGGATGCCGGGCGGGCATGGAGGCCTTCCTCATTGCAAACTGTGATCTGCCGGCGGATTTCCTTGCTCATCATGCAGAGGGCTGCTCCAGGTGCTCCATGGTTTTACAGAACTTCTTCCAGGGTTTCCACGGATGATTTTTTCTGCCGGGTCATGTTCATCAGTTTCTGGTTGAAATCCTGGGCGGAATGAATCCCGAGCAGCTTTAAACGCTGATCTCGCGCCCCGACCTCGACAATGGTCGAAAGGTTTCTTCCAGGCTTGACCGGGATGGTCAAATGCGGCAATGACACTCCGAGAATGGAATAATACTGCTGCTCGAGGCCAACCCGCTCGACATAGGTTTCGGGTTTCCATTCCTCGAGGGTAATGACCATGTCGATCTGCTTTTCGCGGCGGACTGCACGAATGCCATACAGCTTCGACAGGTCCACAATTCCCAGTCCGCGCACTTCGATATAATGCCTCAGCAGGTGGGGGCTGCTTCCCTGCAAGGCTCTTTCTCCCAGGCACAGGACCCGCACCACGTCATCGGCAACCAGGGAATGGCCTTTGGAGACCAGCTCGAGTGCGCATTCGCTTTTCCCGACACCGCTCTGTCCAATCAGGAGGATGCCCATCCCGAGGATATCCACCAGGGTTCCGTGGATCAGTGTGGTCGGGCAGAAGAAGTGTTCGAGGGATTCGAACAGGCGCTTATAGAGGCGTGTTGTGGAAATGGCAGTGCGGAAAACCGGCATTTTCTTCTGGCAGCCGGCTTCAATCAGAAAGTCAGGGGTCTCCTCATCATTGGTGATGATCACACAGGGGACACGGGACTGGAAAATCCGGTGAATGGTTTCCCGGAGCGCCGGTGAATCCTGATGCGTATTGATATATCGCATCTCCCCGCCGCCGAATATCTGGATCCGTTCTTCATCAAAGAACTCGAAACAGCCGGCGACCTCGAGGCCGGGCCGATTCAGGTCGACACACCGGATTTCACGCTCAAGGCCTTCTTCACCACAAACCAGATTGAGGCCGAGATCCCTGAATTCCTGGAGAATGCCTACCTGAACCATATTTCAGCCGAGCTCCTCTTCCCTGTCCCTGATCAGCTGGATGATTTCATCCGGTGTGGCGGCTTTGCGCAGCCGGACCCGGGTTCCCTCATCATTCAGAATCCTGGATATCCGTGCCAGGGCTTTGATGTGAATGCCATGGGAACCGGCCGGTGCGACCATCAGGAACAGGATGTGAACCGGTTCTCCATCCAGCGATTCAAAATCGACACCCTCCACCGAATTGGCGAATACATACTCCAGCTGCTGAACCTGATCGGAGCGCACATGAGGAATCGCAATGCCATTTCCGATTCCGGTGCTTCCTTTGCTTTCACGGTCCAGAAAATCAGCAAACAGTTTTTCAGAGTTGCTGATGATCCCCTGGTTTTCCAGGACTGCGATCATCGATTTGAGTATATCCGCTTTGGTCCGGCCCTCGATGGAGATGAGGATGCGGCCATCGCGTAAATTATCAGCCAGGTTCATTCTAATATCTCACTTCTGCATAAATCCCGGATATGCAAGTCCTTACGCACGAAGCCAGCCTCCGAAGGGAAATATCCCCTGTTCGGGGGATGCTGCCAATACCTTTTGTGAGGCGACTGTGCGGCCATCCAGAGGGGATTCCCTTTGCGCCAAGGGTGCCGGAAGGCTGAAAACAGTCCTTCGATGGGGAGAAATAACCCGGATTGAGTCCGGGAAGTCCATTCCCTCTGGCCCTGGGCCGGGATCGACCCGCAAAGTTATCCGAGGTTCGGTGCAATCAGGTTATAGTTGCCATCTTTACGACGGCTGAGAACATTCAGGCGATTGGTGTCTGAATTGTGGAACACCAGAACATCCTGCCCCATCAGGTCCATCTGCATGGCCGCTTCATCGACGGACATGGGCTTGATGGCGTAATCACGGCTGTTGATAACACGCGGCTGGCTTTTGCCATGCTCGAGATCCTCTCCGCTGAGAACCTCGATCTGGACTCCAAGCCTGGCAGGAGGGGCTTCGCCTTTGCGGATGCGGTGATCCCGAATTTTTTCTTTGTGGCGAAGAATCTGTGTCTGAATCCTGGAAATGGCGACATCGATTGACTTGTACATGTCTTCGGTGGTCGATTCCCCGTGGATATGGTAGCCATCCGCCTGTATGTTGACTTCTGCTTTGTGCGCCAGTTTTTCGACAGTGAGGATCGCATGGACTTCAATGATGCCATCCGAGAATTTGGTCAGTTTCTCAAGGCCCTTGCGAACCTGCTCTTCAAGCGCTGGAGTTACTTCAACATGTTTGCCGGATACTGTGATGTTCAAAGTTACACAACCTTCTTTCGAAAATTTTAACAAGTTCTAAGTTTCGACATCCCCTGATAAATGTCAAGGGAAACTCCCCTTGTTTATAGGATTATACACCAAATTTGAGATGAATTGTGGGATGATTGTGGCTGCGGCTGTCCCTGGAGAATTCGATCTGTCTCCATTTATGCGCTGGATTCCCGCTTTCGCAGGAATGACAGGTGCGAAGAATTGGGCTGGGCTGGTTCTTCCAAGGAGTGGATCCCCGCTTTCGCGAGGATGACAAAAGGGAGGGACGGGAAAGACGCAACGCCCCGGCTTGCTGGCCGAATGGGTGGGAATTGCCTGTTGTAGGGGCGACATTCATGGCGCCCGAAACCCAATGGCGCCCGGAAAACCCAATGGCGCCCGAAAAAATTCCCCGGCCCCCGTTAACCATCTTTAACGGCAGTTGCGGGTGAATGCATAGGTCACTTCTGTTTCCAGGGAAGGCGGTCTTTTCGCATCAACCAGGCCTCGGAGACCAGAGTCCCCCAGCCTCCACTGTTTCGCCAGATTTCCCGCTCCACTCGTGAGCCATTGGCTACATCACCGGCCTTCTGCAGGCGAAGTTCCAGCTTCCCATCGGCCACACATTCGCCTGGGATATCGAAGGTGAAGAAGTCACTCATGCGCTCCGGCAGTTCCACATCCCCGGCAATGAGTTTGCCATCGGCGAGGATCGATTGGCTGTGCTGGTTCATCCAGGCCGCATAGCGCTCCTGAAACCAGGGACGAACAAAAGTGAAACAGGCCTGGTATTCCGCAGCCGGATCCAGGTTTCTGTAATGAAGGGTGACTCCCTGAGCCTCATCCTGGGTGTAGGACATGGACCGCTGGCTGGGACGGTTCGCTTCATCGAGCATCCCGGGAACATAAGGCTGGCCATGATCATACGGGTAACCGGCAACCAGATTGGGGGCTGGATTGAAGGTGCCGCAGTTGTCGTAAAATCCACCCTCTCCGGCATCTTCATAATGGATGATGCGCCAGAGCAGCTCACGCTGTTTGTCTCCGGTGGCAGCCTGCGCCCGCTCGAGCTGGCGTTGCAGCCACCCCAGGCCGATGAAATCATGCTCCAGGTTGTCGATCCCTTCGCTGCGCACACCAAAGAGATGATTGCTTTCTGCGCCATAACGGGCCGCCTCTTCATGAAGCAACTTCATCTCGGGGGTTTCTTCGAATGGCTTGAACCAGGCCAGGCATTGGGCAACCGCGGCAGAAACATCACCCTCTTCGAAGCCCTGCCGGATTCGTGATTCGATTTGATTCTGGAGATCAACCTGCTGCTGCACACGATGTTTGACATACAGGTCGATGGATGCCTTCTGCATGAATTCGCGCCACAGCCAGGAGGATTGGCAACGCCATTCGGGCATCTGCGAACCGGCTTCTTTGACAAGGTTATAGAAGGTGCCGATGTCGTTTTTTTCTGTGATCGGTTTGCCGGGTTGTTCCTCGAGGTATTCTTCCATCAGAAAAATCGCAGCGGCCATCTTGTCCGCTGCTTTTGGCCCGAACCAGGTGCGGCAGTATTCATTGACCACGTCTTCGACAGAGGATTGAGGGGCCCAGAGGAGGCGCTGCCACATCCACTGATTGAAATGGTCATGAGACCCGCTTGAATGGGTGATGTCTCCGACTCCATACCTGAGCAGCTGATTGAATACCCAATGGTAAAACCGCGGCCAGGCATAAAAGGTCAGCCGGTCATACACCTGGGTGAGGGCCTGATCGGGGCGGCGCTCATAGATGAAGTGATTCGAGGGTGGTGGCTGGCTGCCGTCGCGGTCGGCACGCGGGTACATCTGGATGTAGCCATGCTGCGAGTACCGCCAGTGAGTGATTTCGTTATAGAACACCAGGACCTGCTGGGGTGGGAGCTGGTGGAGGATCTCCTGGCAATATCTGCCGAAAGGTCCAAACCCGGGGTACTGGAAAAGGTCCATGCGGTGGGTCTGCCGATGGCCGGGCTGCCAGCTCATCGCATCGGATCCCGGCCCATAACCGAAGGCCCATAACCAGGGTCGGGGCTTTTCCTGGAGGTACTGAAATATCGCGATGTCGTCATCGTTATCGAATTTCTGGTTGGTGATATAGACATTCGATTGGGGATGGTACTTGTGAACAATCGAGGCCATATCTTCGACCAGGTGGATGAAGGTCCGGCCATAGGGGTCGCAACGGTCACACTCACAGCCGCCGCCATCGCCGCCCTGGAACTTTATCAGATCGAAGCTGGGGGACTGGCTGAAGTATTCGTCGCAGGATTTTAACAGAGCGGCACGTGCTTCCGGAACGGAAGGGCAGAGAAACCAGGGGCGCCCGATCGATTCACTGGCCTGCCATTCTGGCGGCCCCACCCCCTTGTTGGGGACATAATTACCCTGAGTCATCAATCCATAGGATTTGATGAAATCGAACATCGGTCCTGGCTCTGCAGCAAAGATATTGGCCCCGGCCAGGGCATAATCGAGAATGACAGATTGAGTTTCCTCTTCGGTCCAATCCCTAACCTTGCCGAGTGATTTAGCGACACTGCTCTGTCCATATTGGGTGCCACGAATCTGGAAAGCAGGCGCAGACCGCTTTTCCAGTGGGAACTTCAGGTGAATGCTATTATCTGTCCAATCTGCCTGCCTCAGGATTTCACCAGCCGCATAAAGCACTCCCCGTTCATCGACTGCACCTGCAATGAGGAAATGCCGGCCCCCCTCCGATCCGCTTTTCAGGAGATAACCTTCCGGACCTGGATCCTGGTTATCCAATGGCTTGATGTGAAGTGACTCCAGTTTTTCGGATATTATTGGATGGTCCTTCGAAACACCCAAGCACACGACAAGCTCGTTTGTCGCAGATGCAGGAGGTGCTGCTGCAGAACTGATCCGCACTGGAAGCTGGTTGGGCTTTTGGAGGCGCTGCTGCAGGAGGTGTGCGATGCGCATCTCGACGGCCGAGGCCTGGGGGCTGGTCTGTATCAGGACGCTCCTGAACTCAACTTCCTGTTGTGGGGAGGCAAATGAAACCAGTACAGGCAGGAGATACTGCAGCATGAGATTATTTCCTCCGGGTGATGAGCCGTGTGCAGGATTGCCAACTCCCGCTTACATCTCGATATCCTCAAGGGCTTTGAGTTCCCGGTAGCGACGGGAATACTTTTCATAGCCTGCGGCATCAGACATGGCTTTCCGAATGTCTGCCGGCAGGTAGCGGAGATCGGTGCATTCAAGAACGCCGGCAAGAGTTTGCAGTTCATGCTCGTCGCTTTTGACGCTCCGGAAGGTCGAAGCGACTTCATGAATCAGGGCCGCATCGACCGGAGTGTTTCTGAGCAGTGATTCACGGCGTGAACGCATCAGGATGCCTTCGATATCGGCTCCACTCATGGAAGGGAACTGATTGAAATCAGGCAGGGAGGAATCGGGCAGATTGATCCTGGCCTTCCTGGACATGGCGAGAAACATGTCGCGCAATTCATCCGGTGTCTGGGGATAAAACAGTGGGATATGCTCTTCACAGCGTCCCTGACGCTTGATATCGACCGGCAGCAAATCCGGGCGGCATGTCAGAAGGAACCAGATGATCCTTCCACGATAGCGTGTGTCCCCCATCTGGGATGCCAGTTGTGCGAACACCCGGGCGCTCGTTCCCGAATCTCCGGATGCGGACCGGTCACCAACAGCCGCATCGGCTTCATCGATGATGACTGCGACAGGGCCGAGCTCCCGGACAACATTCAGAATTCGTTCAAGATTCGCCTCGGTTTCACCCACATATTTGCTTCTGAAGTTGCGTATCGTGACACAGGGAATGCCGACTTCTCCGGCATAGCAATAAGCGAGGAATGTCTTTCCAACCCCAACCGGGCCGCAGAGAAGGTACCCCATCGGAACTGCATCGAGCTGGCCGTTCCGGATCAATTGTGAGTCCTGTGTCAATCGATGTTTTGCAGCGGTATGGCCGGCGACAAGGCTGAGTGTGTAGTCGGGTTTGATGAATTCGAGAAGGCCAGGACATTGGGCTTCCATGAGAGATTTCTTGATCTCAAGAAGTTGCTTGTCGCTGACCTGGCGCTGCTTTGCCAGGGCATCGCTGTGCGCAGTGTGCACCTGTTCCGATCCGATGGACTTGGGATTAACTGGGCTGCCAGGCTCATCTTCCCTGCCGTTTTCATTGGATATGCGGCGCATCATGCTGTCGAGGTTTGTCAGTGTGACACCGGAGCTCAGGACAGCCAGGCGGGCTGCATCTGAGGCGAAGGGCGGGTAACGGTTTTCAATGAATTGTTTTCGTGCTTCTTTGCCTGGCAGCGGGATTTGAATTTCATACGGATGCCCGCTTTGAGTCAGGGATGGATTCAGCCTGGAAAGGCTTTCGGTCATGAGTATGAAGATCAGGTTGATTTTCCGTATGATCGGGCTTCGTGACCAGTTCAACAGCGTTGCGAGATGCTCGCCATAACGGTCATCGGGAGGGCAGATCAGTTCGGCGTAGTCAAACAGCACGGCGGTCTTGATGGTGCGGTTTTCTTCACCGACCAGCAGCAAAGAGACGATTCGATCGACCATCCGCAGGGCCTGTGTCGCATCCCGGGGGAGCTGGACAGCATCACCGAGGAGCCGGGAAAGGAGGGAGTTCATGCGCGAATAGCGGCGTGGGTCGCTGGCCGCATAGGGGCGCAACCCACGTCCCATATCGTAATGAAGAATGAGATCATAATTCGAAAAGTGGACTTTGGAGAGATAATCGGCGAGAGGGTCGAGGATGTAGTTGTTCTGTTCAGTGCCTCCCGCAAGGTCGGAAACATTGCCGTGAAGGATAAACAGGCTTGCGGCTCCGGCAAGATAAGCCTGCCTCAGTTCGGAAGACCATGCGGGAATATCGTTGGTTTGTTCGGTCATGGTATCTCACTCTGTCTGTGTCAGGAATCGCGGGGCAGTCTCGGAATCGAAAAGGGGCGGCACATCCAGCTTGCGTATTGCCTCCTCGGTGACCGAGACGCCTTCGGCAATTCCATCCACCTGGGCTGATACATCGGCAGGATCCCGTGCACTGATGGACAGCTCGCTGATGGCATTGACCTTCTGCTCGATGCGGTCGATTTCGGCGGCAAGGATTTCACGGTTTTCTTCAGCACGCTGGTAGTTGGCCAGGCGTTGCATGAGCGTATCGTGCTTGTCTTCCAAAGTGCGGATCAATTTGTCGGTGCGTTGATTGGTGGTGGCCTCCTGAATTTCCCGCTGGGCAGACTGTATCTGCGCTTCAAGCCCGCTTTTATCGGTCCCAGAAAGAAACCGTTGCAGGGCATCACGGGAGTATAGAAGTTTCAGGAACAGCCACAGCAACCTTTCGAGTGAATCGGTCTGCATACTGTGTATCGGGGATGAATTGCCAGCCTGAGGCCCCCGGATCTGCTCGGCGATCCTGTTGAGAGACAAGCAGCGATCCCTGAGTTGTTCGAAGCGGTTCCAGTCGGGGGGAGTCAGCCGCTGCCGTATCTGTTCGATTATTTCGGCATGGTTGACAAGTGGCTGCTGCCGGGACATGAGAGAGGCATCGACTGCCTTCTGAAATCGCGGGTGTGTCGCCAGCAGGCCAAGGTATAGAATTTCTGCTGCCAGAAAGATCGGGAGAAAGGTGTCCGGCTGGCCTGAAAGAAATGAAAAGACAGCACCTGCGCCGAGCGCCAGCAGATTCCAGTGCCAGAGAAAGGCGGTCCTGATGTATGTCACGAAACCGCCTCTGGCAGGCATATCAGTCTGACCCTTCCTCCAGCTGGTCCAGAATTCCCCGGATATGAAATACTGTCTCGAGAAAGGATCTCTCGCGCATCATCAGCCTCGAAGGCCGGTCCGGAGGCATGACATAAAACTTGTGAAGGATTGTTCCGGGCGCATTGCTGAATATGAAAACACGGTCCCCGAGGAAAACCGCCTCACTGACATCATGGGTGACAAAGAAGACTGTCGCCTGCACTTCCTTCCAGAGAGCGACCAGCAGGTCCTGCATGTTATGCCGTGTTGCCGGATCAAGCGCTCCAAAGGGTTCATCCATGAGAATGACACGCGGTTTGAGAATCAGGGTCCGCGCAATAGCGACACGCTGCCGCATCCCTCCGGAGAGCTGGTGGGGATACTTGTGCGCATCACGGGAAGGATTCAGCCCGACTTTTTCGATCCATTCATGAGCGAGCGCATATCTTTCGGATTTCGGGATTCCACGGCATTCGAGGCCGAAGGCGACATTGTCGATGACTGTGCGGTTATCGAAGCAGGCGTAATCCTGAAAAACCATCCCTCGTTCCATATCGGGGCCTGTTATGGGGTTTCCATGGTAAAGGACTTCTCCGGCAGTGGCAGGAAATTGTGGAGCAAGCCCGGCGATCAGGCGCAGAACTGTGCTTTTTCCACACCCGCTTGGGCCGAGAATTGCGACAAATTCTCCGGATTCCTGGAGGTCTTCAACTGTAAAATCAATATCCTGGATGACTGTCGTCGCCCGTTCGGTTCCGATGCCATAGGTCTTTGCGACCTGCCTGAATTCTATAATGGGCGAGACTTCAGGATTGGCAGATACCTGCGGGCGATCGATCAGCGAACAGGGTGCTGCTGCAGTGGCGGCATCCATTTCAGTGTTCTCCTGCGCTTCGATAAGGGAAAAGCCGCCGTTGCAGGGAAAGAATGCCACGGTCAATTGCGAAGGCGAGCAGCGCAATCAGGATCAACGACAAATAAATGTGTTCACGGGGGCCTTGGCGCTGGCTCAGGTTGATGATGGCTCCCAGTCCATATTCGGCATTAATCACTTCAGCCAGCATGATGTAGCCGAAGGCAAGGCCAAAAAGAAGCCGCAGGCTGTTGACGATATCCGGCAGCGCAAGCGGAAACAGGATTTTGCTGATGGGTTGAATGCTCAGAATCGGAAACCACAGAATGAATCCGAGGGCAAATCCGAAAAACCCCAGGGAGAAAAAGCGCCACCTCCAGGCGGACCACAGAGCCGCATCATTCGGCCCGGGCTGTTGAGAGAGAAACCAGTTGGCCGAGATGAAGATGATGCAATAGGCCAGGCCGGCCAGCGCCGCAAGCAGCGCGCCTTTCCTCCAGGAATTGTGCGCGCCGAGAGTGTAGGCCGCATCGAGATGGCTGTCAGGAACTCCCTGTACCGCGGCCGTGCTGTCAAAGAAGATAAATGCGACCGAGGCGAAGAAGATGAACATGACCTTCTGCGTTTCACCCAGGCCGAACCACATCAGTGTCAGTGGAATCAGAGCGGCGATGGGGATATTTCTTCCAAAGATCGAAACCGGCTTCAGAAAGGCATTGAGCCGCAGAAAGGCGCCCGACAGCACCCCCAGCGGGACTCCGATGGCGATGGCCAGCAGAAAGCCGCCAAACACACGCCCCAGGCTCCAGATTGCGCTGCGTGCCACCGCACGTTCATACCACAGGCGGGGAAAGGAAGAAACAGCCTCGCTCAGGCTGGGGAGCGTGATGGGGTCAACCAGCCGTTTTTCAACCGGGCCAGCGGTGACGACAAACCAGGCCAGCAGCACCAGACCGATGCAGAGCAGGGAGGCAGCCAGGCTTTCCATGATATTTGGACGGTCACGAATGACTGCCCAGCGCCGGATGTAGTTGATCAGGGCAGTCTTAAACGAGCCATTCATGAAAGGGCCTTTGAATCCGGTTTATCCCGTTCCAGAGATCTTCCTGTTCCATTCTACTGGACCGATTCCAGGGGGTAGACTTTGACTTCAACACGGCGGTTTTTGGCATGGTTCAACGGATCGGTGGGATCGGATGGGACATCCCATCCCATGCCTGCGACACTGAACTGCCTGGGATCGAAGGATGGAAATTTCTTCAGCAGCGCCTCTTTTACAGCATTGGCGCGGTTCTGGGAGAGTTCTTTCACGAGAGAACCAGGGACACTACCCTTCATGCTGCTGTCGGCGTGGCCTTCGATCACGATGCGTGCGGCGCCATACTGGCCTGCCAGCTTGCCGATTTCCTCCAGGACCATTTCGACATTGGGGTCATAGAGGCGTTCGATCTCCTTCCCATCTTCGTTGACAGTCACTTTTTTATACAGGTCATAGCTGTTCGGGAAAAAGTGAACCATGACGACTTTGGTAAGAATTTCGCCGCTCTCCGCTTTGATGCTCTGGACAGTTTTTGGGGTAAACTGCACCTGGTATTCATTCTTGCTGCTGGCGTAAACAGGTTCCGAAGCCAGCTTCTGAAGAACAGAAAAATCCATGACTGTATCGAACGACACCGGGCGGGAGATTTTCCCGATGTGGCGGTAGAGGTAATTGGCTGTGTTCCAGGTTCTCTCGAAGTTGGTCGGATTGTTCTGGTTCAGGAAGAAATCTCGGTTTTCACTGTAGTTGGTGGAATGAGCATCCCCAAGCATCCCCATGCATTCATCGGCCGGGATGTTGTAGAGCTTCGACATGAAGGTTGCAGCTTTCTGGCGGCCTTCATCGGTCTTGAGCAATTCCATACCATCGAAGATGCCTCTGACAAGGCCCTCGCAGATATCCGGATGGTCCTTGGCAAAATCAGCGCGTGCGAACCAGACATCGGCGATCAACTTGTTGGCGGTCGCGGTGGTCACGAGCAGATGGTTGTCCTGAATCTTTGTCAGGTTGTAAATGTCAGGTGCCCAGCTGACGCAGGCGGCGATTTCCTTGTTGGTGTTGAAAGCCGCGGCAGCCTGAAAGGCATCCTGTGTATAGACAAAGTTGACCTCAGCTGGCTGCACGCCTCCGCTGATCAGGGCATTGAGGACAAAGAACTGGCTGGGGGAATTCTGTGCGAGCACGACCGTTTTCCCGCGAAGGTCGGAGATCGACGGGTGCTGGGGGTCTTTGCAGTGAGAACGGCGCACGACGATGCCATCGCCCCCATTGGACCAGTCCACCTGCTGATAGATGCGAGGCTGGAGGCGGCTGTCTTTCTGGAGTTCTTCCATGAAGAGAGGAACCATATCGAGAGTTCCCCAGCCGATATGCACCTGGCCGGAGGCATAGGCATCACGCATTGCGACGGGATCATCGATCAATACCAGTTCAACTTTGAAATCCTGGCCGCCCGGAGTTTTCCAGAGCTTCCCCGGCCCTTTGCCTTCGTTGAAAAGGATGATCGGCGCCCAGCCTGCCCAGACATTGAGCGAGAATTTGACGGTTCGATCGGCCAGTGGCGAGTAGTTGGATACCCCCTGAACCGGTGGAAGCTTGTCGGAAGGGACATAGGCATACTCTTTAACTGTCGTCAGCTGGGAGGAATCAGGGGCTTCGGGGGCGGAATCGCCAGCCGCTGCAGGAGAGGGAGGCTGGTTTGGGGTTGCGTTCTGCAAATCATCCGCCGTGATCGGTGCAGGCGCAGAAGGGCCAGGCTGGCCACCCTTGGGAAAGAGTGTGTCCCGCAGGCCATAAACGACCAGTCCTGCTGCTACAAGAAACAATACGACATAAAATCCGGGCTTAGGGCCACCGCCGCTTGATTGCATTTTGATTATCCTCCTTATCAGGGAATTATTTTGAGTGTGAATTTTACGGGCATAGCGGATCCCGCAGTGGCAGAAGGAATGAATGGGCCAGGGTGGTTGCAGTCAGTCATAACCATGATGACAGGCCGGTTCAGAGATCAGGCGCCCAATTGTTTTTCAATTTCCTTGAGGGCGTCCTCCTGCTGTGCAGCAGAACTCTCCGCCTGGCCAAGGCTTTTCTCCTGCTGCTGAACATTGGATGTCTCAGGGGTTTTCAGGCCCATATCGACTTCGAACTGCTGCAGCAGCCCTTCGGCTTCGGCTTCTTCCTTGCGGCGTTCCGCTTCAATTTCGGCAATACCCTGGCTGGAAAGGTCGCTGGCGACACGGACCTTGGCCCGGTTGGTATCGATCCGGTTCTGGATGATATTTTCAAGTTCGCCGAAATCTGTCGATACATCGAAATTGAATGATTGCGCAAGCTTGGCCATTTCCGCTTCCGCAGTGCTCATTTTGATTTCGGCATCATAACGACGAATGCGGGTCTGGACTTCGCTCAGCCTTCTGGTTGCAGCCTGAATTTTTGTCAGATGATTCTGATAGCTGGTTTCATGCAGGTTGAGCTGCTGGCGGTTTTCGTCGAGTTCGGCCTGTGCCCTCTTCAGTTCGATGGCGAATTTTCCGGCAGTGGTGCGGTCCTCGATCTTGAGGTAGGCTTTGACTTGCGCGGTCAGATCTTCTGTTCGCCGCTCATCCAGTTTCACCTGGCGTGTCACTCTCTCGACCAGAGCACGGTACTGCTCAAGGCCGACACGGCCATCTTTGAGCTGTTCGACAGCGTTATCATATTCGAGCTGCATCTGAGCGATGGGATCGGCCTGCCAGAAGAAGTTGGCGAGCTTGTTGACTTGAGCCATGAGTGCTTTCCAGAACTTACCCAGCATATTTCCCTCCTCGATGAGTCGTGTCTTTCACCCAAGATTCCGAACCAGCAGCCGAAAAACGTGCATGGACGCCAATAACCGAAAAACAGACAACCGTCATTCTATAGATCCTGAACAGCTCATTCAACAACCTAGTGAAAATCGGCATCGGGCGCCCCGGAAATCATCGATGAACACAATTAATTCAATTCTCCCCTGTTCCCGGATTGAATCACCGTCTAGTCTTGTTCATCCATATCCAGCCAGGTTTTACAAGCAGACAGTCCGGAGGCCGGCCATGCACTCACTCAAGACCCTTGTCGGGATCATCGCTCTGGTTATTGCGCAGGCAAATCCATGCTGGCCTGAAGTCCTTTTCGAGTCACGGTGTGCGGATCTCCAGCAGTGGCAGGTGCTCGATCTGAATGGTGATGGCAGTGTGGCCATTGTGGAGGATCCAACAGTGCCGGAAGGGTATGGCCCTGATGTTTTCCTCCTCCAGGGTGGTGAGATGTTTCTGTTTGCCAAAGGGATTCAATTCAGTGAGGGAACGGTCCTGGTTCTCTGGAAGGACCATGACCCATTGAGCATGGATGCCGATGGGGTGATTGCTTTCCAGGCCGATTATGGCGAGGACCTGTCCGAGGCACACAACCTGAAACAGCATCGGCACCATTTCTGGATCGAGCAGGATGGGGATGAAGGCTTCCAGCTCAAAGAGCAGGTGGACAACGAAAACTCAAAGGCCCGGGTGGATCGAGCGGGAATCGGCTTGACGCAGGATAGCTGGAACCGGAATGGCTGGATATGGCAGAAGCTCTCCATTTCGGATGGAAGGCTGCGTGCGAAGTTCTGGTCTTCGGTTGTCCCCGAACCAGAGGAATGGCAGATCGAGGTGGCCCAATGGGAACCCAGGCCCGGACGTGCCGGATTGAAACTGTTCTCAGGGAAAGCCTCTGCCGCTTATTTTGCCATTTCGAATCAAGACTTAACCGTCATTGCTCCACTGCTGGATATGCAAGTCTCTCCAGCTATCTGCTTCTCAGCAGACTTGTTACGGGCCGACTTGTTTATCAATCTCCCGAAGGCCTTGCCTGATGCCTCTCTGGAACTGACCTGCAGCCAGTCTGGAGCCGGGGAGATGGTTCTTCTCACCGAAAACAAGAATCTTCCGGCAGGAAACAGCAGTCTCTCTTTTGGTGGCTCCAAATCTCCTCTCAAGCTTCCGGAGGCCCTCCAGCCAGGACCGATTCATTTTACGACTACCCTGCGACAGCTCGATGGCGCTGTAATTCATTCGGCCTCTCGAACTATCGAGCTCCGTTCCGCCGCAGCGATGGAAGAAGAGTGCCGGAAGATGCGGCAGATGGCATCGGGCATCATTCATTCAGCGACAGATCCGCAGGATGCCGTTGTGCTGAACGCCCACTCGGCACTGGCCCATCTCGAGCTGCTTCAGAAGCGATTGAAACAAGGGCAGGCAAGTGAGGCTGAGAAATCTCTGGCTTATGCTGAAGAGGCGCTCGATCCAGCTGTTTCCTTTATGCACTATGCAATAGAAAAACAGAAACTTTCCGCAGCAAGTTTTGTTATGGGGGAAACATACGAGTTAACAATCACTCTTAGAAAACTCACCCCCTCAGTCATCGAACCTCTCAAGGCAACCCTGGTCCTGTCCGATGATCTGCGTGCTTCGACTCCTCTCACAGTCTCACAGGATATTCAGCCTGAGGCATGGAACGAGGGAGCTGTGAATCTTGCTTTTCGCTTTCGGCTCCCGCAGGAATTCCCGGCCGGGCAGACAACCCCGATCAAACTTCCATCGATACGCGAGGGATACCACAGGCTGTTATTCTCCCTTCAGAACGGCTCGGGAGAAACGGTCTGGATGGATTCAGAAAAGCCGGTCGGGTCTGACTACAAAGGCACTCATGAACTGGCGAGGATCTATGTCACTCAGAACCCCCGCGATCTGCTGCAATTGGATTACACCGCACATGCCGATTCGAAATCCGGCTCTATTCAGGCCACCCTGCGCAATTGCGACAACAGGACATTTTCGGGATCCCTTATCCTCCGGCTGCGAACCTCCTCAGGCACAAAGATCTGGACTGGCGTGGTTCCAGCCAGGATCGCTGCAGGCGAAACAAGCAGGATCGACACACCCGTTCCTGTGATGAACTGGTATGGAGATCTTCTCCTGAGCGCTGACCTGTTCCATCAGGAATCTCTCGAAACCTGTGCGGAGAAATCGCTCCATCTCGCCCCCCCGCATCCATGGAAGGTCACCGCTTTCCGGGGGATGAAGGTGGATCAGAATGGTGATGAATACCTCACTGATATCCACATTCAGGTGGAGGGTCCAGATATTCAGAAAGCGACAGGCCATGCAGTCATCCGATGCAATGACAGAAACTACGCCATAAAAAGGCTGGATAACCTCCCAGGAGTGACACTCATCCCTGTCCATGCAGCCATGGGAACTTACCTCGTGACCGTGACCCTGCTTGATGGAAAAGGAGAGACTGCAACAACAGAGATTCCTCTGGTCGCCCATGTTTTTGAAAACCGGGAGGGAAACCTTTTCCTGAATGGCGAGCCTTTCATTGTCAAGGGAGTGAATGTGCATGGAATGATCCCGGAAAGCCCGGAAAGGAATCGTCACATGATGCGGTTCCTCAAAGAGATCGGCTTCAACATGCTGCGTGGCGATTACCCGCCAGTGTGGGAGGTCGATATGGCGGAGGAGGAAAACCTGGGCTGGATGGTCCTGGCTCCTTTCAGTGTCAACAGCACCGACTACTTCAATAAGCACTATGGCCCCCATGCCTTCGCGCAGATGCGTGAAGTGACACGCCGCTTCATTCGTGCTTACCGGGATAAACCGGCTGTGTGGCTGTGGAATTCCTGCAATGAAGTCACCAACGAGATCGAGGATTTCCTGGTGACGCTTTACCCGCAGTATAAACAGATGGATCCGGCTCAAAGGCCGGTGGTGTACGCCAACCTGTTCGGCCAGGATAAATCGCTTGGCCAGGACCTGATGGCTGTCAACTACTATTTCGGCATTCCCCAGTCCGCCACCAGCCGCCAGCCGCTCATCGAGCGCAGCCTGGCGGAGGCTCGAAAAGCGGGGCTCCCCTGCATCTTCACAGAATTCAACTGCTGGTATGGCCCGGTTTATTCCAAGGGCATCGAAGCGCTGCGTGGCATCTATGAATTCGGGATCGATAAGGGATATGCAGGAGGCTTTCTCTATCTTCTGGCCGAGGATCCGGACCGTCACCCGGCGGTAATTGCGACACGGGAAACACTGTGGACCAACCCTTCCTACATTGCCGCACTTCACCATGCTTTCGATGATGCAGTTGTCGAGCACACTGGAAGAAGCAGTGAAAGCATTACGTTGACAGTGCGCAACATCCGTCCTTACTGGCTGCGCAAGGTTCGATACCATGTCGATGAGGGGCCTGGATATTCTGCTGCTGGCCAGCTGGGAGATATACCCCCGCAGTCATCCGCAAATATAATCCTCACGGCTCCTCCCGGAACCGGAGATCAGTTTCTCTCAGTCGACCTGCAGTTCGAAACTCACCAGGGGCTGAAAAGCCATGTCGTCAAGCAGGTGGCAGTGAGGGAGTAGGGCGCCTGCCTGAGATCGTTGGGCTTCAGGGCAGAAACTCACGAACCCGGCTCAGGGCTTCATCCAGCTTGCCATTGTCTTTGCCGCCGGCTTTGGCCCAGTCGGGTTTTCCGCCACCGCCGCCGCCCGCGAGCGCCGCCACCTTCTTGACCAGATCTCCAGCTTTGACACTGGCGGTCAGCTCTTTGCTGACACTGCAGACAAAGTTGACCTTGTCTTCAACAACCGCTCCCAGAAGGATGATGCTGTGCGGCATCTTCATTTTAGCTTTGTCAGCAAGGACCTCGAGTTCAGCCGCATCGGCCACCTCGGCGCGTGCTGCCAGCAGATCGGCTTCAAGGCCATTGAGGCAGACTTTCTGCACTTTCGAAAGAAGATCCTCGATAGATGCTCCGCCACCCTTTTCCTGCAGGGTTCGGATCTGTTTGTCTTTTTCACGCAGCTGGGCCTGCAGCTTTTCGATCCTCTCAGGGATTTGGGGGATGGGGCAGCGCAGCATCTGAGAAAGCCGCAGCAGGACCGCCTCGTGCTCCTTGATTTCACGGTAAGCCCTTTCCCCGGCGACAGCGGTGATTCGCCGCACACCCGCCTGGATGGACTCTTCCGATGCGATATAGAGCGATCCGATCTCCCCGGTCCGATGAACATGGGTTCCACCACAGAGTTCGCGGCTGACCGGTTCGATGCGGACCATGCGGACAACCTCGCCATACTTCTCCCCGAACAGCGCCATCGCCCCCGCACTGCGTGCCTCGGACAGCGAGGTGTGTTCAATCTGAACCGGGTAGTCCTGCAGAACCCAGCCATTCACAAGTGACTCCACCTCGTCGATCTGTTCACGGGAGAGGGCTTCTGTGTGAGTGAAGTCGAAACGAAGGTTTTCAGGGCCGACAAAGGAACCCTGCTGATGCACATGATCGCCAAGCACCTGCCTTAAAGCAGCCTGGAGAAGATGAGTCGCAGTGTGATGGGGGAGAATCAGATGGCGGCGCACTGCATCGACAGAGGCCTGAACTGTCATGCCGGGTTTGACTGTACCTTCGAGAACTCTGCCCTGATGAAGGTAGACCCCATTGGCGCTCTTCTGAGTGTTTGCCACCTCGAAGAGGCATCCATCCATGGATATCCTGCCGATGTCGAAAGTCTGTCCTCCGGATTCGGCATAGAAAGGAGTTCGGTCCAGAACCACAGCCCCTTCCTGCCCGGCAGTGAGGGAACTTACCCGTGAAACACCATCGAAGAGGTAAAGCACCTCGCATTCACATACGAGATCGTCATAACCCACAAATTCGCTGGCGGGAATGGCCTCGATCCCTTCGGCATCGGCCAGGGCCTGCATGCCGGAGCCTTTCCAGGCCGCTTTGGCGCGAAGGCGCTGATTTTCCATCTGCTCATTGAAATCATCCTCACGGCAGGAAAGCCCTTTTTCGGATAGAATTTCCAGGGTGAGCTCCAGCGGGAAGCCATAGGTATCATACAGGCGAAAGGCTTCTTCACCGGAAAGAACAGTCCGGCCCTCCGAGGTCAGCTCCAGGATTTTTTCATCGAGGATCGCACTTCCACGTGCCAGGGTGCGGTGAAAGGCCTCCTCCTCGGCGGAGACCACCTTGCGGACCCCTTCGCTGGCAGCGACCAGATCGGGGTAGATATCCTTCATCGTCTCGACCACCAGAGGGACCATGGCGGCAAAGAATCCCTGGTCCAGGCCGAGGCGCCCTCCATGCAGGATGGCGCGGCGCATGATGCGGCGCAGGACATATCCACGCCCGACATTCGACGGAACCACCTTGTCGGCAATGGCGAAGGTCGCCGCACGGACATGATCGGCCACAACCCGCATGGCACAGGTGGTTTCGTGATCTGCCTGGAAGCCTTTTCCGCTGATTTCTTCGAGGTGTCCGATATAAGGCTGGAACAGGTCGGTTTCAAAATTGGTGTCGACCCGGGCCATCACCGCAGCGATCCGCTCCAGTCCCGCACCGGTGTCGATGCTCTTGCGTGCGGTCTCCGGATATTCATGAGGCTCCTGGCCGGGCTGGGCATCGAACTGGACAAATACGAGGTTCCAGATTTCGAGGAAACGGTCATCCGGGTCGGCGATGTGCGGCCCCTGGTCATACAGAATTTCACTGCAGGGGCCACAGGGACCGGAACCGCCTACCGGGCCCCAGAAATTATCATCCCGTCCCTTGCGCTGAATGCGGTCGCCCGGGATACCGATTTCCTTTTCCCAGATGGAAAAGGCTTCATCATCGTTTTCGAAAATAGTGGGGTAAAGCCGTGCGGGATCCAGTTTGAGGATTGTCGTGACATATTCCCAGCCCCAGGTGATGGCTTCCTGTTTGAAATAATCCCCGAATGAGAAATTTCCGAGCATCTCGAAAAAGGTGTGGTGCCGTGCGGTATAACCTACATTCCCGATGTCGGTGGTGCGGAAGCATTTCTGGCAGGTGGTGGCCCTTTTCATGGGATCGGGGCTGCGCCCGAGAAAATTATCCTTGAATTGAACCATCCCGGCGCTGGTGAACAGAAGGGTGGGATCATTGCTGGGGATCAGGCTGTCGCTGGGAACACGGCGGTGCGCCTTTTTTTCGAAGAACTCAAGAAAACTGTTTCTGATAGCACGACTATCCATATTCGATATTCCTCCAAGTACAACCTGGCCGCCTTTTCAAGAGATCCCTCTGTGGTCTGATAAGGAGCACCTGTTCTGTTCCAGCGCGGGAGACAACAGGCCGGATGCGAAAGAATAGGCTAATCAGCCCATGCCTTCCAGAGGCCAGGCTGTTCTCAATGCATTGGGAGAGTGTGCAGGGAAGCAGCCTGACCGGTGCGAACCTGCGGGTCAATCAGGTGCAGAGTTTCGTGGGGAGCCGCTGGTTGCCGGCTCATGAACACATTTCCCATTGCCGCATTTCGTTATCCACCAGTGGTCCAGCGAGAAACGGCCTGGACCGGTCAACAGCAGCGACACATAAACGAGCAGATAGACGGCCGCGAGTTCCTTCACATTCCAGGGATCGGCACGGTGGATATAGAACAGTGCCACAAGCATTGTCACCATCAATGGAATGGTTGCGAGGCGGGTCGCGGCCCCGGCGATCAACAGGAGTGAGCACCCTGCTTCAGCACTGATTGCCAGAATGAGACTGAGCCTGCTGCCCAGTCCGAAAGGATCAGGAAAAGAATCAGCCATCTGGCTGAACCCCTGAATTTTTCCGGTGCCATGAACCAGCATCAGGCCTCCAATGCCAACTCGAAGCATCAGCAGGCCAATAGATTTAATTGTTTCTCGAGTTGAGTTCATGCATTCCTCCGTGAATTTGTTGTCAGGTGGGGGCCACATCCAGTCGAATCCATCACCTGTTCCGCCCGGCCGGTGATACGATGCATCATCGGCCTGCCCGCCAACCTCCGGTTTAAAGTTTGCCGCTAATAGATTTGAAGTTTAATGTTGCTATCGGCCAGGTACAAGCTTCGGCAGGTGGGTTGTTACATGCAGAGCCTGGTGTAGGGGCGACATTCATGGCGCCCGAAAACCAGCTGGCGCCCTTGGAATCTCATGGCGCCCGAAAACCTCCTCGGCGCCCTTGGAACTCTACATGGCGCCCGAAAACCTCCTCGGCGCCCGGGAAACCCC
>LMZT01000155.1 GCA_001567115.1 Candidatus Hinthialibacteria bacterium OLB16
ACATGACCACAAATGGCTGCATGACCGAGTTGAATATGGTGGCGATGATGCCATAATTGATCAGCATCGCCAGGGCGAAGGCCCGGCCAAGAGCTGCCATCGATTCCTGTGAATCCTCTTCCTCTCCACCATAGTCGAAGAGGACCCCGGCATGATCCTTGGAAACATTCCCATACCGGTCCTGCATCATCTGGTTGATCCCCCGGGAGGTGATGTGGACCCCATCCACATCCGCCGTCACTGTCACTGTCCGCTTCTGATTCCAGCGCTGGATCGAAGAGAAGCTGCGGCCATAATCAACCCTTGCGAAGCTATCGAAAGGGACCATTTCACCCTTATCATTGCGGAATTTCATGATGCGGATATTTTCAGGAGAAGAACGGTACCCCTCGGTGAACTTGACATGGATTTCGACTTCTTCCTCACCCCGTGTAAATGTGGTGGCCAATCCTCCAGCGAAGGCATTGCGAACTTCACGGGCAACTTCAGCCACACTGATCCCGAGATCAGCCGCACGCCTTTCATCCACATCGATGCGGAACTCTTCTTTCCCCCACTCGAAATCATCCTTGATGTCTTTCAGTCCAGGCACTGTACGCAGGTAAGATTGAACCTCTTCGGAAATTTTGAGGATTGTGGGGTAATCCTCGGCCATGATCCGGAATGTCAAAGCCGAGCCAACCGGCGGTCCACCTCGATCCTCCTGGAACTCAATGCTCATCATGCCGGGAATCTCAGGGAAATTCTTTCTTGACAGATCCATGATGTCCTTGCCGCTGATTCCCGGGCGGACAGCGGATTCAGTCAGGTCCACAACAATCTGAGCCTTTCCGGAGCCATATTTCATCTGGCCGGTCGAGACATCCTCAATAAATCCGACACGTGTGACCACGGCCTCGATGAAATTCTTCGGCAATCCGAGCAGATGTTCCTCAACCAGCTCGATCGCTTTTTCGGTCTGCTCGAGACGGGTGCTTTCAGGCATCTCGAGGTTGATCATGAAAAACACAAAATCATCATTCTTGAATAATTCAAACTTCATGCGCATGGATGCATACACTGAAAAGGACACCAGCAGGCTCAGTGAAACCACCACGAATGCCAGGCGATGCCGCAGGCACAAACCATGAAGGACACATACCGGCTCAGGA
>LMZT01000156.1 GCA_001567115.1 Candidatus Hinthialibacteria bacterium OLB16
CAAGGGAACCGGCACTCGCCGGCATCGTTCCCCCAGGTTCACCTCCAGCTCCGGTGAGTTGAAAATCAGGCTCCCGGTGAACCGATACGGATTCCCAATCCATTCGGCCCGGCCTTCGAGAAGCTCTCCATTGATGAAAAAGATCCGGCTGGTTGAAGACAGCCCGGAGGCCCAGAGTCTTTCATCTTCGGAGCGCGGCCAGTTGCTGGGGATCCTCTACAACGAAAAAGGGGTCCAGGAAGCCAACAGCAAAAAACTTCGAGACTGCCGAAGAAATTCTCAGAAAAGCCCAGCAGCTGCTCGCAGATGAAAATACTGTGCGCATGAACCTGGCGTTTGCCATGGCCGGCAATGGAAACCAGAAGCGTTTGGAGGGCAGCTTCAACCTGGCGGACAAGAAGCTCGGCGAAGCTCTTGCACTGGCTGAGGGAAGCGGTGATGGAAGCCTGGTGTCGCAGATCCATTCCGCACGGGCCGCCTTGTATGTGGATCAGGCACTTGCCATGCCCGGCTCGGAGCAGCGCCGGCGCACCACACTTTTCGAGAAAGCCCTGGAGGAAAATCCGGATCATGCAGCGGCGTTGTTCAATCTGGGGCAGATCGCTTACCAGGAATATGACCTGGAGACCGCCCTGGATTACTTCGAGCGCGCCTACCAGCAGTCTCCCCAGCCCGACCTGGCAAAATTGATTGATAAAGTCCGCATCGAAATAGAAGAGGCGGGTGATTTTGTCACTCAGGATCGTGGGGTCTTCAAGATTTCTTTTGAAGGCAGCGAAGTCAAACATGTTGCCCGGGAGACGCGGAAGCTGCTGGCGGATGCCGAAAGGGAAGTGGGGCGAAAATTTGTTCTGCGGCCCAAAGGCGCCATTCCAGTGGTGATATA
Organism: Candidatus Hinthialibacteria bacterium OLB16; assembly: GCA_001567115.1. Classification (GTDB taxonomy): domain Bacteria; phylum Hinthialibacterota; class Hinthialibacteria; order OLB16; family OLB16; genus OLB16. The sequence goes on from LMZT01000156.1 coordinate 887, forward strand.
CAGCGCCGGACAGTTCCAGCAGATTCTTGGGCTGCATTCCTGGGCGGGTGGTGCCTATGACGGGAAGATTCGCCTTCCCATAGCCGGCCTCAGTGAGGCGGATATCGATCAGGGCCGGGACAAGCTGCGTGAGCTGGTTTTCATGAATTCACTCATGCCTTGCTGCATAACCGAACCTCCCCCGCACACATTCCGGTCTGGCTGCATGAAGGCCTCGCTCAGAATGCCGCCGGCCAGAATCCGGATAATCCGATGCTGCACGCTCAGCTGATCGATTCATTGAACTCAGGGCGCATCCCGATGCCATCCAGGCTGGCGGGCGATTTTACAGGAATTGCCGACCCGGGACTGGCATCTCAGGTGTATCTGGAATCCTATCTGTTCATCAAATACCTTCTGGATAAACAGGGTGGGTGGTCACGCATCAAGAGCCTGGTTTCCTCGATCGAAGCGGGTGAATCCCTCGAAGCATCATTCCGAAAAGCCTACCGGAAATCACTCGATGAACTTGAGCAACGCTGGATCAAGGAGTTGTAATATGAATCGGTTAATCCCTGAATCGACACCTTCCCGGTTGATCTCCTTTATCTGGTTCCTTGTGGCGGGCTGTGTGTGGATTCAGATCGGAGCGGCTGCGGGCGAGGTCAGGCCGGTCCAGGTGGGTTCCCATCAGATTCAATCAGTGAGTGTGGAGGGTGCATCCAAGGTCTATCAGCTGGCTCCGGCCTTATACAGCGGATCGAGGCCACAGGATGCCACCGCGCTTGCAAACCTGAAAAACCTTGGGGTCGGAACAGTGATCAGTGTGGAGGATGCCACCCCGAATGTCGATGCCGCGCATCACCTTGGATTGCGATATTTTCATCTGCCGCTCGACCGGAATGGCATCCGCATTTCACAAGCCCAATCGGTTCTCAAAGCGGTCGAGAGTTCCACTCAGCCGGTTTATCTGCACTGTACCACCGGGACCAATCGTGGTCCGGCAGCTTTGGGGGTAATCCTGCAGAAGAAAGCCGGATGGACTGAAGAAGATGCGCTGGCCTGGCTCGAATTTGCTGGAACTTCGCACAAAAATGAAGGCTTGTTCGATGCCAACCGGGAGGTGAAAAACCTGTTTCCGGAACCCACTCCCCCTGAAGAAAGGCTTGTCGGCATCGCATACACCACCTGGCATCATCGGCTTCCCTGGAGCGGAGTCTGGGGAGAACCGGAGCTGGGGTTTTATCTTTCCAGTGATCGCACAGTGATCCGCACCCATGCTGAATGGCTTGCCGATGCGGGTGTCGATTTCATCTGGATCGACTGGTCAAACAATGTCAACTATACGCCGGGTGTGACTCCGGATCCGGTATTCGACATGATCGAAGGAAGTGTCCGGACCCTCTTTGAAGAGTACGCTCACCTGCCCAGGCACCCGAAGATCAGCATCTTTCTTGGTGTGACCGGTGCGCCGGAGGCTGCCACCGATGGGCGTCTGCAGAAAAAGGCGGACCAGATCTACCGTGATTATGTTTCGAATCCGGCCTGTCGCCCGCTGCTGCAGGATTACCTTGGAAAGCCTCTTCTGGTTGTTTATGTCAATACGCCTTCCCCCTGGCAGCATGGAGTCCCCGACTGGAATGATGACCGTTTTACAGTGCGCTGGATGACCGGTTATGTGACTGAGCAGGCCAGCCTGCGCACCCCGGATCGGATCAGCAGATATGGTTACTGGTCCTGGGAGGATCGTGGCCCGCAGACTTATGCACTTCATGATGGGCGGCCGGAGTCGATGGTGGTTGTGGCCAGCTGGCGCAAACAGTCGGAACCTGGCCATCCGGATTACATTCCTGAAGCGCCACGGAACCATGGAGCCACATTCCGCAGCCAGTGGGAGCGTGCCCGCGAAATCGGGCCGAAGTTTGCAATGGTTGTATCCTGGAATGAATGGGTCCTGGGAGAGCAGCCCAGCGCAGAGGTCAGCAAGGATATCGAGCCATCCAAACAGCATGGCCATTTTTATCTCGATCTGCTGAAAGAAGAGATCGCCCGATTCAAATCAGGGGAAACTGTTAAGAGAAAACCTCAAGACGAAAACTGAGCGGCAATTGCGGTGGAATGTCCCTGCCATGAATGCCAACCTGGTTTGATCCATGCCTGAACTGCCCGAAGTTGAATGTGTCCGCCTCTCGCTCAGTCAGTCTCTTGCAGGCAAGGTTCTGCTGGCCTGTCATATTCACCACCCGAAGGTTTTTCTGGCTGCCAGTCCTCTGAAAAAGGGTGTCTTTCCTCTGTCTGTCGAGTGTCTCGAAAGACATGGAAAATATCTGATTATGCGCCTTGAGCGTGGATACCGCCTGGTGGTCCATTTCCGGATGACCGGCTGTTTTTATTATCGGGAGAAAAATGAAGCCTGTGCAGCACATACCCATATTGAATTCCCACTGGATACAGGAAACATCCTGTGCTTCCGCGATCCGCGGCGCTTTGGCAGGATTTGGCTGATCGGAGAAAAAGAGGCATCTCCACTCGAAGGGCTTGGCCCTGATGCGCTGGATATTCCTGAAAAGGTCTTTATCAGCTCACTTTTACAGCGGAATCGACGGATCAAGCCCCTGCTCCTCGACCAGACAGTCATCGCTGGAATGGGGAATATCTATGCCGATGAATCATTATTCCGCGCACGCATCCATCCGGAAACTCAATCGTCTCTGTTGAAAAAGAAAAAGCTTTCTGCCCTGTGGAAACATTCCCAGGAGGTTCTGCATGAAGCGATCGACCGAGGGGGTTCCTCCATCTCGGATTTTGTCAGCCCGGGGGGAGTGATCGGCACCTATCAGGAGGAACATGGAGTGTATGGGCGTGAAGGGCTTCCCTGTTCATGCTGTGGCGCAATCATTCAACGGATTGTTGTCGGGCAGCGCGGAACACATTTCTGCCCCCGCTGTCAGAAGCCTGTCCACTGAAGAGGCTTATTTTTCCACCTTCTCCAGCTCCTCGGTCCGATCCTTTTTCAGATCCGCATTCATGAAATCTTCATCACCAGCCGGAAGGATCATGTTGAAACGATGGCAGTTGTCCAGATCCACCCAGCCCTCTTTGAGAGTGGCAGATAAAAGGTGGCCTCCCTGTTTTTCATCACGGGTGAGAAAATGCAGGTGGTACCCGGTGACATTGATCCCTTTGACATAAGAAGGGCAGCGAAACCCGAAAAGAACCCCTTCGACATTTTCGAACAGGAACTCCGGCTGATTCTTTGTCACTTCCACAAGGGGAGGGTAGGGTTTGTTCTGAGGAGGAACGCTGCGGGTTTTGATCTGTGAAAAGGTGCCATCGATACGCACCGCACAGAAGCTGTTCAGGTCAGGAGCTTCCTGATCGATCCGCTGCTGCAGCTCCTCCAGAGATAGAGGCGATTCGACCCTGAACCGTTTATCCGGTTTAAACTGGACAACCGATGCGAAGGGAGTGGTATCCTCAGTTGGGGGGTGGTAAGCCTTTCCATCCGAACGAATCTGAAAGATTCGACCCTCCAGGATCATCATTTCACCATCGAGACGATCAAAGGTTCCTATTCCCCAGTTTCCATATTGAAGCAGCTGATTGAAACAAAACTGCCCATCATAGACGCCAGAAAGAAGGGCATCGATGGTTGAGAACTGTGTGATGGTATCCGGAGGCGGTTCCGCCGCCACCTGCTGGCCCACAACAAGGAGGGCAATCAGAATGATTCGATATCCTGGCTGCATCATTAAATCCAGACTCCCTTTCTCAAATTTCTTTTCCCATTTTTACTGATCCAGCAGAAAACCGAAACTCTCCGGTGGAAGAGAGAAGCCATGACCTTCGATCCGGAGCTGCTCCCCGCATTCGCGATCCCCATGAAGGGTTTTTTCAGTGTAGATGCGCCCCTCTTTTCCATTGAAACCCGCCAGTTCGATCCGGACCGGCCAGACAGTGCTATTGACAAAGAACAGGGTCTTTCCGACCACGGCTGCTTTGACAAGCCGCGGGTGGGAGGATTCCACTTTCCGTACGCGATCCCCCGCCTCAGTCAGGCGTGAGAAATTCGACCATGCATAATAGACCGGCCTGGGTTTCCAGTTATTGTCTTTGAAATCCCAGAGGGCATAATTCATGAAGACATTTCCCGGGTAATAAACCTCATGCAAGGCCCAGATAGAGAACCCGGCAACTCCGCGATTCAGGCCCTCAAGAACCACTTCACAAGTCCAGAGAGCATAAGGATAGCATTCCATGGATGGGTTGCTGTGAGTTCCGGATCGATCATCATGGAAACCGAATTCGCCCATAATGAAGGGCTTTTCCGGTTGTTTCCTGCGGAGCAGGTTGAGGCGATCCTCATAAAACCGGCCAGCCAGGATTCGGTCGGCATAAGGGAAATAACTGTGGGACGAAAACAGATCCACCGAGTCGTAATAATTCTGGTTTTCGACACATTTGGCAAACCAGCGCAAATCCTGAGCGTCATCACTGCCAGTCAGCCGGATCTTCAGCCCTCGCCGTTCGAATTCTTTTTTCATGAGCTGGTGGATGAGGGTGAACTGATCATGCGAATATCCCAGCATGGTGAAGGCTCCATTGGGTTCATTGGTCAAAGTCCAATCCGAAATACAGGTATAGCCTTTGTGCCGGATCAAGTGTTCGAACAGCTCCCCAACTGCATGAACATACGATTCAGGTTCATCATAAACTCCCTGCATGCCCCATTCGGTTCCGGTGATATTAACCCTGGATCCGATTCTCTGATACAGATCGAGTGTCCGGTAATGGCTCTTCATATTATCGGATTCAAAAGTGAAGGTTTTCCAGTCGCCTGTCGGGCACCAGTCGCGGTGCCAGAAAAACATCCGGGTCCAGTCGGGATCCATCCATTCGATTCGGCCTTCACGCACTGGATAATCCTCAGGAGTGACATCATGAGAGGCATTTTCCTCATTATAAAACCAGCCGTCATCTTCGGCTCCAAAGCCATTAAAAGACTCACACATGACCTGATCGGTCAGGGTTAATGTGATCGCACCTTCTGGTCGAGCTAATGGTTCTGCCGTGGTATTTATATATGTAACATCATCGAAGAAGGCTCGACCGAACCCATTCATCAGGAGCAGGAGGCGTGCAGATTTGACACCCGGCGGTGCAACAGCACGGACAGTAACAGGCACCCATTGATCTTTTTCGAGAAGCTGGGGAGACTGGGAGTAATTCATGCGTTTTGAATCCGCATCGAAAAACTCGAAACACATATAGGCGCCATATCCCTGGCTGAAGTCTTCATGCCGGGCCACGGCATGGGCTTCGAGGATATCCCCCTCTGCAACATCCAGAATCTGATATATCGAGGGAAAAGAAACCTCCTGGGTCGGAAGAACAATGATGGTGGCGACTGTTTTTCCATCATAATGCATGGCTTTGCAGGAATATTGAGGCGAACTGATTTCCCAGCCGTTCAATCCCTCCTCAAAGGATCCATTGGTTAACCCCGAAATTGCAGATAAAACAGAGAAAATCACCGGAAGGAATGGCATGTGAGCCTCCGCAAATAAATTTATATAAACAAAAAGGCCTGCTGTGTGGCAGGCCTTAACACTCCGGACATATTGGGTGGTGAAACAGGTTAGACAGCTGAGTAAAGCTTGTTTTCAGCTGTAACCTTTCCGTCTTTCACCAGTTTGGCAAGCAGGATGGAAACACTGGCGGTCAGGGAGGGTTTCTTTCCCTGATACCATCCTTTGTTCAGAATCGTATCACGCACATCGCAGGGCCGGCTGGGCTGATTCCGCTCGCGCAACACCTCGAGGACCAGCGCTTCCATGGGACGACCCGAAACATTGCCTTTATCCCGGGCCGGGCCGGCAATTTCTCCACCGCTTTCAAGTGAGGAAATCCTCTTTGTTAACTCTCCGATTTCGCTTTCAAGTTTCTGTTTACGGGCTTTGAGGCGTGCAATTTCTCTCCCGTGCCTTTGCTTTGAGGTTTCTTTTTGCTTCGCCTGCCGCAGCTTGATCACTTCGTCAAGCTCATCCTTGCTGAGCTTGACAAGCTGGCTGGCTAAACGGTCTAACCTATTATCTGCCATGAATGCATCTCCCTCTTTCTATCGAAATGGATCATACAGTAATTAATATACGGAACCCATTGCAATTGTAAAGGGAATCCTAGCCCCAGCCCTACAGCCCCTCTGCTGTTGGGTTCACCAGTTTGTGAATCCAGTTAATGACTTCACAGTGGCGGATCGTGTCAGACAATACATCGTCATCGATACAAAGCTCCCAGCGCAAATCCTTGCGGTCAGGCTCCTGATACAGAGCCACCATCTTATCGACATAGGCCTGCATGGCATCCCGATCTTTGAAAAAACCGCGTTTGATCAGGCGATCGGCGCGGCAGTAGATGAGGCGTGCAATTTCTTTCAAATCATATTCCGGATGATACTGAGTGGCCCAGAAGGTCCCATTTAAATGGCGAACTGCGACTGACTGCACACGGGTATAGCTGTTTCCTGACAGAATCAATCCTCCGGTTGGCATGTGGGTGATTTCATCATCATGGGATATATAACCTTCAAAGACAGTGGGTTTGCCCTCATACATGGGATGACTGCGGCCTTCAGGTGTCAGGGAGATCTTTCTGGCAAGGCCCATTTCACGTCCTTTGGGATGAGGCTGCACAGTTCCACCCGCCGCATAAACCGCCATCTGGGCTGCCCAGCAGGATCCAAACTGTGGGACTCCAACATTGTATACCTGGCGGGCCAGATTCACCTGGCGGGTCACCCGGGCATCTTCCTTGTCGTAAATGGTCAGGTTGCATCCAGTCCAGACCACACCCTGATAGGCGCTGATATCCGAGTCGGTCATGGAGAATTTATCATCATCCGAAGGGAAGGCCATATCGACCTGGCAGCCTTGTGAATAACGTTCCAGAAGGCCTTTGAACAGGTCGCTGGCGGTGGAACAGCCCGCATCTTCCAGCTCGCAACGGCTGGATTTGGCATATCCATCAATAATGAGAAAACGATAGGGTTGGGTCATGTAAATAATTCTCCTTTTATGAGCTGCGCGCCCCATCGAGCCGGGCGATAATTCCGGGAAGGTCTGCATATCTCTCGCAGATGGCATCCGCGGTGGTCATGTTCTTATCACGATCCCGTGTGGCTGTAAAAAGCACAGCGCGTGCACCCAGCTGCTGCGGGCCTTTCACATCATTATGATCGCGGTCTCCGATATGAATCATATTTTCGATGGGAACCCCAAGTTTTTCAGCCGCTGTGGTAAACACCCGCGGATCCGGTTTTGAGAATCCCATTTCATCTGAAAAGATAAACACCTCGAAAATATCAAGAAGGTTGATCCCATTAAGAAGCTCCCGTAATGCCCTGCCTGGGGAATAGATGGCATCGGAAATCACGGCGAGACGGTAGTGTTTCTTAAGTTCTGAAAGAGCTTCGAAAGCCCCGGGAATCGGATCCGGCCGGATCACAGTCTCCATATCTTCCAGTTCAAGAATGAGTTTCTGCAGCCGGTCTCCCGGAAGGGTCACCCCAAGGCCGGTGAACAGGACATCCAGGCGGTCACGAACAGTCCAGGTGACATGCTGATCATGCCAGACTTTGTTAAAGGCGGATGTGGTGAGTTTGTGTGCGAAGAAGACCTTTTCCCAGGTGATTCCTTCCTGGTCTTTAAGGGCTTCAAAGATCGCATAGGGGCGCTGCTCTGATTTAGGCCGGAGGCCTGTGCGGCGCGTTTGGGTTCATCGGAATCATCGATGAAGATGGTATCCCACAAATCAAAGGTGAGGGCTTTTACAGCAGGTTTCAATGGCTTGTCCTTCTGATGGATAAATGGGAATCCAGATATTCTGGGGTCAAAGGAAGCTAGGATAAAACCGGGACGTTTACTGTCAATCCGGAGCAGTTGAACCTATCCACGATCCAGACAGAAAAGGGGTGGTTTTGGGCCACCCCTCGAGGTTCTTCTGATGATAATGATCCGCATTATACAGCCAGGTTGGCAGGAGAATCCGGGCTGAGGCTTTCCGAAAGATCGGCAGGAAAGTCCCCCTGTCCTTTTTCCAGTTCATTCTGATAGGCCCCGATTACCTGATCTTCAATCTGTTTGCGAAGATCAGGTTTCAATGGGTGCGCCACATCTGAATAAGTTCCATCCTGCCGTTTGCGGCTGGGCATGGCGACAAACAGCCCGCCATTCCCGCGGATAATCCTCAAGTCTCGAACTACAAAGGCGTCATCGAAAGTCAATGTCGCATAAGCCAGCAAACGTTCATCCGGGCGAGACACCGGATAAACACGAACTTCGGTGATTTGCATGCGTCGGACTCCTTTCCCCTCTGAGCCGTCCCCTCGATGATCGGAGGGTTTTCCCCATGTTCCACGGGACGAGGATGAAGCCGTTGCGGCTGAATCGGTTCCTGATTATTTCTTCTTCTTATGGCGATCGCGGCGCAAGCGCTTCCTGCGCTTGTGCGTAGCCATCTTCATCCGCTTGCGCTTCTTACCAGAGGGCATTCTCAGCTCTCCTTCTGAGGAATATAAAGATCCCACTCACATCGTCAACTGTTTTGTTATACAGGTGAGAGGGTTTTTGGGGCGCGAGGCGGGGAAAAACCCCAATGTTCGATTGCGGGTTACGGCTCGGCCACAAAAGGGAAATCTGCCTGTTTTCCAGTTTTTCGTCAAGGCATGGGTCGATTCTTCTTTCCGTCATCATACACATCAGCGGGACAGCCAATCGAAAATGGCGGGCATGCAGGACCTCTTTGCAGTGAACGATGTTCGAAAGAGTCCGCTTCATGAACAGGATCTCCACCCAATATGCCGGGGGTCAATCTTCATTCCATGGACAGGGGACCAGACGGTTGCCATGGGTTCGATCCATCAATGCGTAATCACAGCCATCCGCCACACTCCAGGCTCCGGTCATTCCATCGGCGCGCAAAGCCAGGAACATGACATTCCCGGGTTCAACCGTAAGGCCTCGATGGGAGGGATTCACGAACGGAGCGTTGCCGGATCCTCCGGCAGGCCTCACGACATGCCATGGCAGGTTCATACCCATTGCGCATCAGCTCGACAACCAGAAAGCTGCCTGCAACACGCAGGGCCTCTTCACCGACACCGGTTGCACAGGCGGCACCAATATGCGCTTCGGCGAAAGCTCCCGCTCCACAGATGGGGCTGTCACCAACTCGTCCAGGGAGTTTCCAGGCCAGCCCGCTGGTGGTGCAGGCCACAGCCAGGTGTCCCCGGCTGTCGAGCGCACACAGCCCGATGGTGTCATGGGAGATTTCCCGGGTATCCGTTTCGCCTCTGCGCCAGCGAAGCCAGGTTTGGAAGGCTTCTTCGGTGAGCAGGTTGGTCCGTTCGAACCCCTGGCTGAGGGCAAAGTCGAAGGCCCCTTTCCCTGCCAGAAGAACATGCGGCGTTGCCTCCATGACCCGGCGTGCCACTGAAATGGGATTCTCGGATCTCCTCCAGGGCTGCCACCGCACCCACCTGCCCGGTGCAGGCATCCATGATGCAGGCATCCAGCTGCACCACCCCTTCCGCATTCGGGCGCCTCCCAGGCCGACCGAGTGAACACTCGGATCCGATTCAGTGACTCGCACTCCCCCTTCTGCGGCATCGAGGGCGCTTCCTCCCGAGGAAAGAATTTCCCAGGCGGCCTGATTGGCAGCCAGCCCGTGTTTCCAGGTGCTGATAACGATTGGTTCCATTTTCTTTGGTGATCCGGTTGCCTGACTTGTTTGGGATTATGGCATAAAGGAAGGATGCAGGCGGAGGTGCAGCCTTTTTTTCGCAATCGCTGGAAGGTGCTCCATCTTGCCGGAAATTGAACTAAAGTTGATCCGATGCCGAAAGTGCTCCACCTCTACAAGGATGTATTTCCTCCGACTTATGGGGGTATTGAAATCGTGCTGGGGAAGCTGGCGGTCTGCCAGGCTCGCCGCGGCTGGGATGTTTCTCTGGCTGTTTCGGGGCCGGTCGATGAAGAATGGGGCCGGACTCATCAGATCAAAGTCATAGAGGTAGGGGAGATGGGGCGCCTTCTTTCCAACCCGTTGTCTCCCGGATTCCTGAAAGTCCTTCGTGAGCAGGACTATGATATCCTGCACCTGCACCTGCCCTGCCCGACTGTGGTTCTCGCCACTCTGATGGCTGGAAAGAAACAAGCCCCCTGGGTGGTTTCCTACCAGAGCGACATTGTGCGCCAGAAGATCACCGGGGCGATGTATGCTCCCTTTCAGAGGCGTTTTTTCAGCCAGGTTTCACGCATCTTCGTTTCCTCGCAGAACCTCCTAAACACTTCCAGGGCGCTTAAAGGTTTTGAGGATCGCTGCCAGATAGTCCCGCTCGGAATATCTCCGGAGGAACCCGGCGAGCAGGATCGTGCCGAGGCAGAGGAAGTGCGAGCACGGTATCAAGGGAAGCCAATCATTCTGTTCATCGGGCGGTTCCGCTGGTACAAGGGGCTGCCGGTCCTGATCGAGGCGATGAACCATATCGATGCAGTGCTGCTGGTGGTTGGATCGGGAACTCCCAGCCAGGAACGCACTCTGCGCAAACAGGCTGCCGGTTTGCGTTACCCGGAGAGAGTCCAGTTTCTGGGAAGCATTCGGCGCCTGGAGCCATTGTTTGCCGCTGCCGATGTCTTCTGTCTTCCTTCGACACATCGTGCCGAAGCCTTTGGTTATGTCCTGCTGGAGGCATTCAGGGCCGGAGTTCCGGCGGTGACAACTGAGCTGGGAACTGGCACATCCTATGTCAATCAGGATGGTGTTACCGGGTTTGTCGTGAAACCGAATGATCCGAATCTGCTGTCAGGCGCCATCTGCCGGATTCTGGCCGATTCTGATTTTCGTGCCCGTTTTGGCCGCAATGCGCGACGCCGGGCGCTGATGGAATTTGGCCTGGATAAAATGGTGGATTCCATCCTCGAGGGATACAGCGAATGCCTTGAGGGAAAGGTATAAGCCGGCCGGATCAGGGTGTTTTCTGATCCATGTGGAAGGCTTCAGTCAGCATAACCAACCCACCCGGCTGATCGGGCTTGATGTCGAACATGTGGTAGACCTTTGTCCCCCAGGCCTTCTGGTTCGGACTGCCCTCCACGGCCTTTTTATAGGCTTCGAAATCATCGCATTCGAGAAATGCAAACAGAGTTCCATCCTCCGCCAGATAAATGGCGTAGTTGTTCACACCCAGCCTGCGGTATTCATCGATCAGAGGGTGGTCCACATTTTCATGGATTTTCAGATACTCTTCACGGTACTCGGGTTTGATTTTCATCGTGAAACCCACACGAGCCATGGCATTCTCCTTGTCATTTAATGCCCTTAAGGGCCAATCAAACCAGAATGGTCAAAGGGAACTCAGCCAGAACGGACTGGGCGGAAGAATCAGGCGTCTTCAGATTGGTCGATTTTTTTCTTGTCGTCCTCTTCATCTTTGTCGAGGGTGCGCAAGCCATTCTTGAACTCACGAATCCCTGTTCCCAGAGAACGCCCCAGTTCGGGGATGCGTGATGCCCCGAAAAGAAGCACCATCACCAGCAGAATGATGAGGATTTCATAATGATTGATTCCAAACATAACAGCCACCTGCTCCTTTTGGAAAAGGCCTGTTCCAGAGGGTCCTGGAATGTGCCGGGTCCTTTTCTTAATGGTAACCCGAGGGATTGGAGGTTTGCAATCCGTAAAAGAAACGGTTACTGTCGGCAAAAAGTAACCGTTTTTCTCTATTGAAGTTCGGTTTGCCTACTCCCATCAAGGATTTCAGGTCATGTTTCACATTTATATGAATCAAGGGCTGAGGCCCTTTATCCGGCTGCTTGTGCTTGCCTTCCTCTCGATCTTTATGACAGCACCCTCCAGCGGCGGAGGGCAGGTGTGGGAGCCCTGGTCCTTTCGGGATGGTTCGCTGGTGGTTTCTGAGCAGAAGGACCAGATTTTCTTTTCTTTCCCTTATGTCCCGCTTCTGGATTCAATTCCGGCATGGGTTCCAGCCTTCCCCCGGCATTATCTTCAGGCCCAGGAGCCGGTGCTTCCCTGGAATGGCCTGGGTGGCATTCTTCAAATCGGATTTATTGAAGACTCCTCAGGCCTGGTGGTGTTGGGAAAGAATTCGATATCCAGTCCGGAAAGAACCCCTGTCTCCTTTTCAGGGCGGATTTCCCGGGGCCATGCAGATGGAACTCTCGAGTGGTTCATCAATCCGGATGAAAAGGGGGTTCGCTTCCAGTATGTCAATTCCGGCACCTCCGAGGTGACTCTCGGGTTATCCCTTCATCCATTCATGCAGGCCCAGATCTGGCAACCCCGGGAAAAAAGGAACGTCACGATTATGGAATTCAACAGCTGCGGTGGGCTGACAGCCAGCAGGCATTCCTGGCGGTGTGTGGTTCGCCGATCGATGCCACCTGTTCACCGGTCTCCGCATTGTGGGTCGGGGATTCGACTTCCACCGGAATGAACCGGGCGGCCATTCAGTCCTCGACTGGGAGCGCGGGCCAGCTGCTGAAGATCAAGGTGCCACCCCAGGGGGCCATACGATTCGGGTTCCTCCACGCAGACAATGCCAGCCAGATGGAAGCAGCCTTAAAGCAGGTTCGATCTCAGCCCCTCACACCCGTCCAGGTGGATCAGCTCTGGAAGAACTGGTTTCAGGATTGCTGCCAGAAGATTCAGGAAACCATCGGGGTCAAGCTGGAAAACATCCCGGGGGGCGAGAAGAAACTGCTGGAAAACAACCTGATTCAAACCCGCCAGCTTTTTCTTTCCAATGGTGGGTTGCTGAGCGAACCAATTACTCCCGAGCGGTTCAATCTATCACTTCCCCATCAGACTGTGGCGCTCAAGCACTGGCGGGCACTGGGGCTGGAGATCCCCTCGCCGGAGCGCTGGGGAGAGCTGATCCGTTACAACCGGATGCACAACCGTTCGATCGATATCCCATTGCTCAAAGAAGGGGGGCTGCCGAAGATTCTTCAGCAGGGACGGATCCTCATGGCATCCCCGGATCCCCTCCAGCCACCAACCAAAGACGAATTCGATACGCTCCTCGGTTATGTCATCGCCGGAGGGCATCTGACACTGGTGGATGGATTCTCAGGTTTTGAACAGCACGATGGCTGGTGGAAAAAAGAGGGGGCCGTGGACCTGGCAGATTACGCCATCCGCAAGCTGAATGTGCCAGTCGACCCCGCAAGCCGGAAAGTTCTGGATGGCGGCAGCCAGGCTGCGGGATGTTCGCCCTACCTCGATGGTTCCTCCGAGCTGGCTGTGGCTGCCGAACCAACCGAGCGACGGACAGTCAGTATTACAACACCGCAAGCGGGAGGGTACCTTTTGATCAGCCCGGCAAAGGTCAGTCCGATGTCCCGGATGTCCCTGTATGGGGTGGCCATCCGGAGTTCAAACCTGATCCCTTTTCATGCTGAAGACAATAATTATCTGGTGGAATCGAATGGATCTCAGCCCATTCAAAATTTTATGGGTGAAATTCCCGGGGCAGGGTTGACCGGTTCAGCTTACAGGATATACCGCCTTCCACAGGATGGGACCTCCACCTGTTCAGTCGATGTGGAGGGCAGCTGGCGTATTAGCTGGGCAGACCAGGTCCCGGAGAAGGACTGGATTCTTCGTAAGAAAGCCTTCCAGACCTGGTACAAGAGTGAGCTGCTTGAAGTTCCGGTTTCCCGTCTCTGCCATCCGGTGGTCTACAGTGGAACCTATACCTGCCGGGTTTTCGATATCACCGGGACAGAACAAAGCCCGATCCTGTTCTACAAGGTTGGGCTGGGAACATTCATGTGGATCGGCCTGCCGAGAGAAGCCATCCTGCTGGGGAGTGATACCGGCAGCGATGCCCAGAATTCTCTGCGCCAGGATCCGGCATACGATCTGGTCCGTATGAGCCTGGCATTTCATGATCCCAAACGGGCCGGGGCGGAACGCGCCAGCCAGCCGCCACTATCGGGCTGGGGGACACACTGGAGCTGGGGGACAGAGGGGGATCCGAACCCTGTGTGGGCCTGGTTCGCATGGTGGCCGATCGAGCAGCTCGGCTGGGGGCATGACATGATGTCCTCCTGGGTGCGTGAAGATTTTCTGGCCTCGATGGATTATGGCCGTTCCGAAGGCCTCGAACTGCCCCATCACTCCCTGTTCACCACTCCTGACCGCCAGAGGGTTGAGTTTGCGACCCAGGCTTTTCTTTTCGCTTTCAACAGGGGAATGGCGAGGGTTGCCGGGCAGACCAGCCAGACCTGGCTGCTCGATAATTCCAAGCGCCAGTCTCAGATGATCCAGGCCGATGTGACTTCGGTCCTGCCGGCAACCGGCACGGCTCCTGTTTTCGCCAGGCGGATCGAGGGATTGACGGCGGGTGA
>LMZT01000157.1 GCA_001567115.1 Candidatus Hinthialibacteria bacterium OLB16
GACCACTACCAACTCACACAGACCTTTCACGCCAGTCATCCGGATGCCCTCAACATTCTCGAAGACATGGAAGTTCCACAGGTGCTTCCTTCCGAAAGCAGCCGCACCGCTGTGCTGGGCATCGAACTGGCAGGAGTTCACTCCCACCTGAAGTATGTCGTTCTCAATTTCACCTCCACCCGGGATGGGCGGAACAATGACCGTGACTACTGGGCCGATGATCCTGCCGGGATTCCAGGTTTGTATGATCCGTTTATCGATGAACTTTTCAGGCGGGAGGGTTCTTCCGTGCCTCCCGATGTCGATCGACTGGTGCGCCTCTCCAGCGATATTCCGGTTTATGAGGGTGCGACACCCGGTTATCAGACCACAATTTTTGGAGTGGATGACGATGGGGATGGCTTGACCGATGAGGAACTGCCGAATGGGAATGTGCTGACCCCAGGCGAAGGTGGATGCGTGATCGCGGATGATGACTGCGATGGCCTCATCGATGAAGATATTTCATGGCCGATGATCCACCCCCTGGTGGATGAAGACAATCAGGATTACTGGGCCTGGTTCGATGAAAATGGCAATGGAGTTTATGACCCGGCGGTTGATGAGCTCTATTTCGATGCCAATGGAAATGGTGTTTTTGACCCGACGACAGGTGTCCCCCAGGTCAGTGAAACACCTGAAAGGGTTTATGCCGGAGCCGATAAGAAGTGGTCGCTGCAGCCGCTGCAGCCCTACGACTCTTTCAGCCGGCGAGGAGCTGATAACTACCCGGCTGGAGCGCCGGATGGCATCATGGATACCTTTGCTTTCCACCTGGATGAGGATGGCGATGGCGAAGATGGCAGCCCCCTGTCGCCCAACATCTTTGCTCTCGTTCCGAATCTGGCTTCTCCCCTGCCGCCCGATAATCCGTTCGTCCGGAACCCCTATTTTTACGCCTGGCCGGATGCTGATGGCTTGCGTGATGAAAATCTGAATGGAATGATCGACCCTTCAGAAATGTCGTCGTTCATCGGTGTGAAAATGGCCGATGGAATCGATAACGATGGGGATGGCGAGCCTGGCAGCCCGGTCGATGGGCTTGGCAGAAAGCTGGCTGATGGCATCGATAACAATGGCAATGGTGAAGCCGAAAGCCCGCGGGATGCGCTCGGGCGCGCTATCGCCGATGGAATCGACAACGATGAAGATGGTCAGATCGATGAGGGCATTGACGAGGGCATCGATGAGGGCATTAATGAAGACCTCGGCGACAATGCCTTCAATGCCCTGACCACACGCCGCAATTCTTTCAACACCTATGATAATTTTTATGGCGACATCGATTCGGTGATCCTCTATCAGGATAACGGAGACGGGATTTTTGATCCCAAGGTGGACACTCCGATTTCCAGATCCGACCCGGAGCAGAAAGACTGGCAGTGGATCCGTACCGCTCCTCCGGTTATGTCAATGGTGGTTCGTGTCGATCCCAGCCTCAATCAGGGACGAGGCCCGCTGATACCCCGTACTGATGATGCCACTTTTGACTTTTTTGTCGCAGTGACCATCGATGGTGATGACCGGGGCGATTTCTTCAAACCGGGGGCGCGTGAACCGAATAGCGGCAATGATGAATCCGGAATCCTTCTTCTGGATTATGAAGGCGCCCGTCCGGGGGATGATTTCAATATCTCCATCGCCCGCGGAAACAGCCCCTATTTTCCATTTAATGCAAATGTCTTTGGGATTCAGGCGACAAGCGGCATCGGCCTGGATGCGGGTTACCCGAATGCCTCCAAGCTGACGAAGCCAATTGAAGCCAAGATGTTTATTGACGACATCATCGGCTATGTCCCGGATACGATTCAGGGTGATAATTCGGTCGGATTCCAGGTCGACCGTCCAGAGCTTCCGCCAATTGGTGATGATAACGACATTTTTGTGGGAAATCCTTACCTGGATGCATCTTCCAGTCCGGTGGGCGTCATCGGCATCAATGTCGCAGACAACCCGCTGCAGGATATCGATAAACAGGACTACATCGACAGCATCACAGTCCGTATCGAAGGGCTGGAGCATGACCTTGTGGCTGTGGATGTGCCTTTCGAGGGCACCTTCAATATCAATGAGAACAGCGGTGTAGTCAGCCTGCCTGATCTCATGCCACTTGCGGATGATTCCACGGGTGGAATCGGGATTTATCGCGACAATCCGGATGCGGGCATTCCCGGCGGCTTTGACAGCATGGATATTCCAGTCGAATTGCGCAATGACTTTCTGCAGTATAAACGCATTGGAACCAACCTGGTTGAAGTCACTCTGAAGCCGACCGATGGCCTGGCTCTCCCACCGGAAGATTTTTCAATTGATAATTTGGGATATGACTACTTTGTCGTCGTTCGGACCAGTGACGGAATTGATTACCGCGATGCTTTCCGAATTTCGATTTCGGATGGCGGTATCCGCTTCCGGAGTGGCGTCAATGTCCAGAACAGCGGGGCATCCACCGATTCCATAGTCGCCAATGTCCCGGTCATCCATCAGAATCTGGCGCTTCAGAATCCTGAGCCGATCCCTGCGAATATCCCCACTGCAGAAAGTGGCGTGGCTGCTGTCGGCTTCAATATCTACGACAGATCGCTGGCTGACAGCGGAAAGCGACCAACCTGGAATATATTCTGGTCAACTTCGCCAATGTCGGCGGAGATACCCAGTTCACACTTGAAGACCTGGCTCCGATTGGAACCGGGCCAAATAACACCATTCTCAAAACCGATGGTGTGGCACTCTACCGTGACACGCTGCGGACCCAGGATCCGAATGCCAAACCAGGCGTCTTCGATGTGACCGACCAGCTGGTCAAAGCTGTCCCGCTGATCGGCAATGTGGATGGTTTTCCGAATTCGGTCTATCTCTTTCTCGACCCGTTCGGAGATGATCCGAATGGAGATTACCAGGATGAAGGGGCATCGAATCCCCAGACCGCTGCCGGTGATGATGTGATCGGTGAACGCATCCCGCCCAATGATGATGGGCCTTATCAGGGTCTGGATTATTTTGTCGTGATCCGTACCGATTCCGACATCTCGAATGGTGATGACTTTATCGTTCAGGTACGTCCTCTTGTCAATAATAATGTAGTCGAATGGCCGATGCGATTCCTGCCGGATGAATCACAACCAACAACCCATGCCCTTTCAGCGGATGCCAATAATGGCGTTCCGATGGATGTGCCCTTCTACCATGAAGTCAATGGTGTTTTCCGCCAGGACTTTTCCTTCGAAGCCATCGATTCGAATGTCTTTCAGGCAGCATCTCAAACGGATACCGTATTTTCTGACCTGACATTGATCAACGACACGATCGAGACGGAAGATTCCAAAGCCATGGTCGGCATCAACATCAACGACCAGGGGAGTCCCCATAAAACCATATCAAAGATATCTTTTGAAATCCTTTCGCCGCTGGTTGCCGGACCCAATGTTCCAAGTGCGACTGTTGCGGATTTCAATCCCTTTTCCCCCACACCAAATTCAGGGTTCGCCTTGTATCGTGACAACGACAGCGCCGGAATTCAGGGTGTTTATGATCCAGCAGATACATTCGTCCCCCTCAGCCCGACCGGTTCGAAGGCGGTCCAGTCAGGCGACAAGATTATTGTCGATATTACATTCTCGCCAGGTGTGGCTGTCCCCGATGATGACAATGGCCCCAACAAAGGCCCCGACTTCTTTATTGTAGTCAGGACCAGCAACCACATTTCATTCCGCGATCAGTTCAGCCTTTCCATTAATGAGAATGGCCTGACTTTCGAATCCGGCCCCTCGACGGGAAATGCTCAAATCAATACTCACCTGGTTACCACCAATGTTCCGGTCTTCGCGACCGATACCACCGGCTTCTTTGGCGCATCATTCGACCGCAACGATGGGCCGGAAGATGTCATTGGCCTGAACTTCCTGACCGCGACACGCCTGAACCCGAGCTCTTCCAATGAGAGCCTCGTGTCGCTTGTCGTGCAGCTGAACAAGGTCGGCAATTCCGCATTCACGAACAGCGACATTGCTCCGCTGTCAAATTCTCCTGCCAGTGGCATTGCCCTGTACTTGGATAATGGCTCTGTCAACGGCCGCTTTGATCCCAATGATGCAATCATTCCGCTGGCTGGCGTTCCTTTCTACACTGGGCAGAATGAGGTATTTCTACGGACTGCATCACCCGTGCCTCTGCCGCCTCGTGATGCTTTTGTTCCCGGAACCGACTTCGGCCCGGATATCTTCATTGTTCTGCGCACCAGTGGATCGATCAGCCAGGATTCGGTTTTCACAGTCGGTGTCCGAAATATCCGTTACCAGTCATCACTCTCCAACCTGAGATTTACAACCGGGCCAATCGATGGGGGCGATGTCAACGAATCCCCCTTCCTTGAGATCGTCACACCTGTGCTTGGCAATACCAGCAATGGCATTTTTTTCTGTGCAGTGGGAAGATTTCGATCCTGACAGCAGTGCAACATCTCGATCTGTTCTATGTCGCCGATTCCGCTTACCTGGCCAATGGACAGTCCTTCGATGGC
>LMZT01000158.1 GCA_001567115.1 Candidatus Hinthialibacteria bacterium OLB16
GGGGGCCTAATTTTTATGCCCTGTTTCATATCTCACGAAGCCCGCTGGTCTGGCTGGTCTGTCTGGCGAGCAAGGTCACCTTCATTTTTTTCGGGCATGTCGAAAATTATGCCTGGCCCTATGCCATGGCGCTGGCCTGTTTCGTTTCGCTGAAATCAACTCTGGAAACTCGCAGCAGCCTGTGGAATGTCTGGATCTGGGCGGGGCTGGCGACCTTCTTTCACCCGATGGTGCTGATGATCTGGCCCGGGCTGGTATGGGGAATTCGCCCCTGGGATCGCCAGCGCATCTCCCAGGTCATAGCTGCGCTGGTTCTGGTGGGAGGGATATTCGACCTCTTCCTGGTCGTGGGAAATGTGGATGGCTTCTTTCGCACCTCCTGGCTGCTCACTCCTGTTCCTGACCCCTCCGGGGTATGCCCCTATGGCTTGTTCTCAAAAGACCATCTGAGGCTGCTTTTCGATTTCCACCGGTCGACTCTGATGGCTGGCCTGGTGCTCCTGGCTCTGTTCTGGAAGTCGCTTGAGCCGGGGTGGCAGCAGGCTCTCGGAGTGACTGCCGGAGTCACACTGCTCTGGTCGCTGGTCTGGTGTCCTACTCTGGGAGAGTGGGACTGGGACCTGTTTGCATGGCCGGCTGTCTTTGTCAATCTCTCGGGGGGATTGGCTTTTTATAATCGATTTCATACCTCTTCGTGGTGGCCGGATAACCTGTACAATAGAAAGAAGAGGGATTCAGAACCGGAAAGGGAACCCCAGATCGAATGACGCTACGTTTGTTTATCTCAACGGTGTGGATTGCAGCGGCCTTCCTCTCTACAGCGGCGCGAGCGGGAGAGGCCCCGGCAACTCCTTTTGACCATTCTCGTTTCGATCACCTGCTCCGGGAATGTGTCACGGATGGGGTGGTGGACTATCCCCGCTTCGCTGAGAAATATTCCGAGCTCCAGGCTTACCTCGATTCCCTGACAAGCGCACCCTTTCAGGATCTCCCCCATGATGAAAAAATTGCCATGGGGCTGAATGCCTATAATGGCTTCTGCATCCAGGGAGTTCTTTCTCAACGGAATATCAAGTCGGTCAGGGATGTGTGGTACTTTTTCAAACGCACCCGGTTTGTTCTGGGCGGGCAGGAAATGAGCCTGGATTCCCTTGAACATGACATCCTGCGCAAGATGGGGGATCCCCGCATCCACTTTGGCCTGGTGTGTGCCTCGAAAGGATGCCCGAAACTTTCATCCAGAGCGTATGTTGCATCCACCCTGAATGAGGACCTCGATCAGGCCGCACGAAATTTCCTTCGGGATAAAACAAAAAATTACCTCGATCAGGAAAAGAAGCGCCTCTACCTCAGCGCCCTCTTCAAGTGGTTCAAAAAGGATTTTCTCATCAAATCACCCAGCCTGATTGAATATGTCAAACCTTACCTTTCTGAAGAAGACAGCCAGTTTCTGTCCGGGAATAAAGTCAAAGTGGAGTTTCTGGAGTATGACTGGTCTCTGAATGGCCCGGTCAAGACCGACAAAGAACCCAGCCAATTGCCTCCTCCAGCTCCCGGGACCTGATCCCTCCCAACGGGCCTCTGTTTCCGGTCCCCGTTGCCCCCACACCTCAGCCCGTTCTTCCCCCGCTCCCAAAGTGTCCACCATGATTCCGGCCAGATTCTTAAGGAGGGTTCGTTGATGGAAATACCCTTTCCGCTTCAGGGCGGCAGCGCCGCCATATCCAGGGTCCGTGAGCAAATCGAAAAAGCGGCGGGAACCGATTTTCCGGTCCTGCTGCGTGGAGAATCCGGATGCGGAAAGCAGTCTGCGGCTGAATGGCTTCACTCCCTGTCTCCGCGCCGGAAAAATCCATTTATTGAAACCAACAGTGCCTGCTGGAATCAGAACAGCCTGGTGCACTCGATTCTGTTCGGGCATGAAAAGGGGGCATTCACCGGAGCCGGAACTCGTTATCGTGGCTGCTTCGAACGCGCTCACCGGGGAACCCTGTTCCTCGATGAAATCGGTGAGCTCGATCCGGCCATCCAGGCGATGCTGCTGAAAGTTCTTGACCAGGGGCTGATCGAGCCGATCGGCGCCAGAGAACCTGTCCGTGTGGATGTGCGACTGGTGACTGCCACCAACCGGGACCTCGCTCTGGAGGTGGTTTGCCAGCGCTTCCGGCAGGATCTGCTTTCACGGATATCCCTCCTGGAGATTGTCCTGCCTTCGCTTGAGGAGCGCATCGAGGATCTCCCTCACCTGTGGCAGGGAATCTGCCGGCGCAGGGGGCTGGTGCTGGACTGCCCGCAGGACCTGGTCGATCGAGTCGAGAGCAAACAGATGAAAGGCAACCTGCGCGATCTGGAACGGTTGGCGATCCAGTCAGCAGTCTGGGGAGGATCGGCTACCCCTCGAGTGCTTCAATCGCTTCCGGGAGGGTAAAGGCTCCGGCATACAGGGCTTTTCCGATGATGCACCCTTCAATCCGGGGAAGATCGAGGCCCCTCAAGGCCCGAAGATCCTCGAGTGTCGAAATTCCGCCGGAGGCAATCAGCGGGAGCTGGGTCCGTGTGGACATTTCCTTCAGGGAGTCGAGGTTCGGGCCGACCAGGGCACCATCGCGGGCAATATCGGTGAAGATAATTCCGCCGACACCTTTCTGCTCGGATAATTCAGCCAGTTCGTAAACATCCAGATCGGTTTCACGGATCCAGCCCTCAACCGCCACACGCCCCTTTTTGCCATCAATGCCGACCCAGACCTGTCCGGGATAGATACTGGCGGCGCTCTCGAGCAGATCCGGCTGTGAGAAAGCCACTGTCCCGAAAATCACCCGGTCGACACCATTGGTCAGGTAGGTCTGAACCTGGTCGATGCTCCGAATCCCACCGCCGACTTCAATCGGAGCCTTCACTGCAGCGGCAATGCGCAGGATCATCTCCTGATTGACCGCCTGACCGGTGCGAGCGCCATCCAGATCCACGACATGGATTCTTTTCGCCCCACCCTGTTCCCAACGGCGCGCGACTTCCAGGGGATCCTCTGAATATTCAGTCACTTTATCATATTCACCGCGCAGCAGGCGGACACAACGTCCCCCAAGGAGGTCGATGGCGGGGATGACAATCATGAGAGGGTTTTATCCTTTCTTTTGGCAGAGATCGACAAAATTCTTTAACAATCCCAATCCCATCTTCTGACTCTTTTCTGGATGAAACTGGACCGCGGCCAGGTTCCCTCGCTGGATGGCCGAGCAGAATGGCTCTTCGTAATCGGTAATCCCGGCAATGATCTCCGGATCATCGGGAACAGGGAAATAGGAGTGAACAAAATAAAAAAAGGAGTCCTGAGGCAAATCCAGGTTGAAGTTCGATTTTTTTTTCCAGTGGACAGAATTCCATCCCATGTGGGGGATTTTCTTGCCTGGTTTGAAGGTCTGATTGCCGCCTTTAAAGATTCCCAACCCGAATTTTCCCGGCGCCTCATGGCTGGTTTCGAACAGCAGCTGCAACCCAAGGCAGATCCCGAGATAAGGGCGGTCCTGCTGGATGTACCGGCGCAGGGGTTCAACAAACCCCATTTTTTCCAGCTGGTCGGCTGATGTTTCAAAAGCGCCCTGGCCAGGAAATACCACTCCACAGGCTGAATCGAGCGCAGCCGGGTCGCTGCACAGGCGCACTTCCGCCCCAACCGCTTCAAGCCCTTTCAATACACTTCGCAGATTGCCTGCACCATAATCAATGATCTCGATCAACTTCAGGCTCCTCCAAGCCTGCTGATCCTTGCATGGTTGGGCGGCAGCAACAAGCCACCGGGCACAGGCTTAGGCCGGATCAGTCCTGCCTGTTCCTGAGCCAGGTGCTACAAGGCCTTTCCAACAGCAAGGAGAGTGGTCTCGCCAGGATGCAGGGTCGCTGCCAGAGCACGATGCCCGCCGGAGGATGCACTGCTTCCGCCAAGATTCAATCGATAATCCTCTTTCGACCAGACCGGGAATATTTCGAGTCTTGTCTTTTCTGCCATCAGTTTGATTGATAGCACACCCTCAGCTAGAGAGAGGAATATTTTCTCTCCCTGTGCCGGCTGGATGTCGTGAATGCGCAGGCGACAGGTTTTTTCCGGGTTCAGAGGTTTGCGTGCATCGACCCAGACCCACTGCCCATCCCGGGCATGGCTGTACCAGTTGATTGCCACCTCCCGCCAGCCTTCGCCGTCCTGTTCATCGAGGGAGAGGCTGAGCTGGTTCTCCTGGCGTTGATTGAAAGGCGTGATGCACACCTGAACTCCGGCTTTATTAAAGTGCCCGGTAGGTTTGAATACGACTTCCTGTGCTCCGGATCCGAGTCCCGGGCCTGCACCGGAAATGTCACAGGGGACTTCCTGTCGCTCCGCGGTGGCTGTCATATCGAGGACACACCCGGAATAGCCAATGTGCCTGAAGGTGTAAGAGTCGAGTTCCGAGGGAACCTGCGGGGTGAGTGACATCCCGCTGGATGAGAGTTGAATTCCGAGATAGGCGATCGGCTGGTAGGTTGAAAGAACCCCATTGGGAGGAAATATTTCCCGGAACCCTTCGATATCGGCCCGATCAACATCCGGAGGCCCGAAATGCCAGCGTCCACGGCCGCCGGGATCATCGAAGGTGCGGCCCCCCATCAGACGGTCCGGGTTGATCCAGCGTCCGAGAATTTCTTTGTTACGCTCATGAGCGTTATCGATCGAGAGATAACGGCTGCGGGTGACCAGATCGACTGCAGCGATGGTGAGGCGGGTTCCTCCATTCGTCAGAACCTCACGATAGGGAAGAGTGCCGGTGACATTCTGCCAGTCATCCATTTCAATGGTGTTGAAAGGGGCGGCGATGCGCCAGATGCTGTAGATCGAGCCATCCCAGGTCTTTCCGAGGTCGGTGCTGATCTGGCCACGGTCCAGCCACCAGAGAATATCCCTGGCCTGTTCGGGAGAGGTGATGCCTCGATAGGCGGCTTCAAGGTTATTGTATGTAAAACCGTAGTCATGGATGACACCATCCCAGTCCATGCATCCATAGTAACGATTGAATTTTTTTCCGTTCTCTTCAAAAGTGGTCCAGTATTTTTTGTTGTAGGCGGAATCGGCTGCATCACGCAGTTTCCTGTACTCTCCGGCATGATCACGATCGCCCATCAGTTCCGCTGCTTCGGCCATGGCGCTGCAGGCCACATTGTACCAGAGTCCGCTGAAGGCATCATAACCCCCTCCAGGAGATTCCCAGTACGACAAGGTAGTCCCGACCGCATGTCGTCCGGATTTATGGTCCGGGATGTTATATTCAGGATCATTTTTGTAGTAGGAGAGGTTTTCTTCTTTCGGCCCGGTGTAGTTGTAAAGATAATCGAACAGGACTTTGAGCCGGTCATAGACAGTTGGCCCTTCCAGCGGCCCGGCAGTGGCATGTCCCCTGGTGTCGCTGGATTCGAAGTCAGTGTACCAGTAAATTGAGGATCCAAAATATTTTCCATCAATGCTCTTGCGGTCAAGAACATCGATGTGATACTCGCCAGGCGGGTTGGGCTTTTCTGTTTCGACTGTTATCAACTTGTCTTTGTCAGAACTGTCGAGGTGAATATCACGCTCCAGGATGAGCTGCTTTCGAGGGCGGTGATACAGACGCACAGTCCCATCGACATTTTCGTTGCCTTCGACACCAAGGCGGATGGATACCTTCTGGAATGGCTGTGATGCTGTAAAGATCTGCCCGAGGGTAAAATAATTTTGGGCAGGCTTTCGATCCAGCCGGGTATCTCCGGCTGAAAGGACAAAGTCGAAATGGGTGGCATGTTCTCCGGTTAATGGCTGCTGTTCATTTCCATCTGTCGAGAGCCATCTTGAACGTTTCGCTTGAAGCAGGCTGACATCACCTGCAGCAAGGACATAATTGACCACCTGCTGGATGAACATGGCGGAGAGGTGGAGTGCGCGCATGTCATAAGCAGCGTTGTTTTCGGGAACATTGAGAAGCCCTCCGGCGCCATAGTCTGGGAGTTTATCCCAGGCAAAGGCCATTCCGAAATGTTCAAAACGGTCGTAGCCGATCAGGCCGATCCGTTGCAGTTGAATCTCCCGAATCTGCCGCAGATACCAGGAGCGTGGATCATCGAATTGATGCGTCTCAACTGCGCTCAAGCCCCACTCGCCTCCCCCGGATACCCCGGGGTTCCAGTAGACACCCACCGAGAGCAGGTCAGACAATGCCTCTGATGCCGATAGCATCTTTTGTGTAAACAGATCCTGCACGAGGAAATCCGGCCTGAACTCCGCCTGTGGGTGATAAATATTCTTTTCCGGGACCTCGATTATTCGATGGGGGAGAATCTCGATCGAGCCAGTTCCAGTCAGGCCTTCACAGAGAAAGATCAAAGCATGGTCCTGGACATCATAATTGATCTTAGCCACACCGGGCAGGGTCAACAGAAGATCATACGGGTTTTCTTTATTTCCGCAGAGAAGCAGCTGGCTGCCATCTTCGATATTGAGGGTCATGAAGTACGTGCCTCTGGGCAGGCGCATGAAATGCTCGATGAGGGCGATCTGGCCGGTGCTCGTAACAAATTTACGAAAAGGAAGTCTGAGGGGTTGCGCACCAGCTGTCGTCTTCTCATTGGGGTACAGAATGAATTGATCGCTGTCGTAGTAGCCTTCGCGATGAAATGGCAAGGACCAGATAAGAGTCCCGTTGGTGCTGTTGAATGAAAGCTGCCTCTTTTTGACCGATACATCCTTCAGTGGTTCTATCGATCCACCATCGGCGATTAACTCATCCCCATAACAGCTGTTGCCGGTTGGGTCACACTTCATCGATCGGATCTTCTGTCCCGACTCATCGACTGAAATCTGGAAGCAGCCATTGGAGGGTGTTGCCCGTGCGACAGATGCATGGAGGATGAGGCAGGATAATAACAGATACAGGAAAGGCCTGGGACCATCGTGTGTTGTTGGGATGAATCGGTTGCTGGCGTTCATTCATATCTCCTTATTCAGATCGGATCTTCTGGCTTAATATCAGGCTTCGATCGAGGTGAACTTGCAGTTAAATATCTCTGCGAGTGCTTTGAAGCCATTCGTGTGGCCTCCATAGACCAGATTCAGGTGATGGCCTCCTCCGAGCAGGCTGTACTCATTCAGGACCTGTCGCAGGTCTCTCCTGAAGCGCAAACGGAAATTGGGGCGATCCAGCCCCTCGCAGGCAGGAAGATCATCCACTTCGCATTGAAAGGTGATGAAGTGGAACTGGGCTTCTGAAGTCATTGTCAAATCGAACAGTGTGACTGGCCCTGGTTCGAGCGCAAAGTGAAAGAAGAGGAAAGGCTCACTTTCTGCGAGGCTGAATTGACGCCGTACAAGAGCAGGCTTGCGGTCTTTGCGCGCCATCTTCCAGTTGCACTCCGCCATGTGAGAGTTCAAGACACAATTATTGTCGAAATCCATGGTGTACATTTCTGTAAAGGTGACATCGCCAGCAAGATAATGAGCGATCACACCAGATGCAGTGACAAAGAGGTCTCCCTCGCCCCCATAAGCCATCCCTTCAGCCATCAGCTTATTGATGGCATAAAAAGGGATTGTTTCTATCCCTGGGTATGTCGCAATTGTATCAAATGAGAGTGTCAGGCCGGACAGGCGATGTTCATTGACTACAGAGCGCAAAGCGATTTCCTGCCGGATGGATCGCAGGTGATCCGAAAGGGTCATCGATGGGTCGATATCGAATAATTCAAGATCCTTGTGCCGGATCGACTCGATCTCTGTATCGTTCGCCTTCCTGCAGGCCTCCGCAAGCAGTTTCGGGGGAAGATGATGAATTCCTGTGCCAAATACTTTTTCATATTGTTTTTCATCAAAAACAGAATCTCCCATGCCGGGCATCGCCTCACCCATCAGAGCGACATGGCTTTGACGAATCTGACTGGCTGCGCATTGAACAGAAATTCTGAATCGGAGTTCTTCGATAATCTCAGGCTGATCCGGCAGCCCTGTTACCATTTCAAAGCGTCGGCCGGCACGGACCAGAACGGCTGCAATATCCTGCACCCCCTGCATCCCATGGTTATACAGAAGATCCTGGTCGTTGAACTGCGATGTTACAGTTCGCAGCACCTGGGTATTGAAGAAGATCAGTGGAAGGTCTGACTCGATCAATGGCTGGGCGACTGAAAGGCTGTTGGTGTAACCGAGGCTCATCAGGATTACTGCATCCACCCTGTCTTTGCCTGCATTATCCAGAAATGCTGCCACCTCTCCTGAATTTGTCGCAATGCCGATTTGTGTGATATCGATATCTGAACGGAGCGGCTGGATGGCGTTGCCGGCGATCCGGCTGACCTCATTCCGATAATCCGGAAAAGCCTTGTCATACAGTGCAAGGTATGTTCCGAGCACAGCGGCGGCGGGTCGACGCTGTTTCAGGTGTTCGAGCATGGCAGGAGATCTCCAAAGACTTCGATGGCATTGCTGCGGAAAGATGCGGAAACGATCTTCAATCGGCAGACGTGATTTCAGGACATGTCCGAGGTGGTATCGCGGTTCAATCCAGTTGGAATCGGTCCCATACAGGATCCGTTCAATTCCCGCCTCAGCGGCAATCCTTTCAATCTGGCCCAGGCTGAAGCTGTCGCCGGAAATATCCACCCAGCAATTGGAATAGCTGCGCATCAGATCGATCGCCATCCTTTTGCCGACTTCACGCCCACCGGCATGTCCGAGGATCAACTTCATGTTCCGATGTTTCGAGAGGATGGGGGCAAAACGGTCCGGGGTGGATAAATCCTGGGCTGGCTTGGCAGGATCGGGGCTCCAGCTGTGAGTGAGCACCACAAGCTGATTTTCATCGGCATAAGCCCACAGATCACTGTAACGTGGATCCTCAGGAGCAACCCCATGAATGGCTGGATGAATCTTGATTCCCACAATACCGCTTTCTGACTGATACCTCTGGATGAGCGACAGAGTGACATCAGGCCAGTTGGGATCGAACACGGTGTAAGCCCCTAACCGATCCGGATATTGATTAACTGCATCGAAAAGGTCCCTGTATCCCGCATCAAACTGCCTGCACAGCAGCGGCATGACGACAAAAAGCGAGACTTGAGTCCGGGTGACATCCATCATTCGGACAAAATCATCGACTGTTGCATAATGAGCGCGAAACCCCGATGTTCTTCCGATATGTGTGTGGACATCGATAATAAAAGGCTTCATCATGCGAAATACCCCCCCCGTGCAACTTGCGACAGCAGACGATGACTGTTTTCAAAGGATATCTTTGACTTGTCGCTGTCGGAGATCTGGCTGAGCATCAAGTGCGACAAAGCGGCTGCTGGATCATCGAAAGGCTGATTCGTCAGAAAGAAGATTCGTTCGGCTCCGATTCTCTCAACTAGCAGCTCGATGCCGCCACAGAGAAACTGATTATGCGTGGGCACCAGGAGGTTGGGTGCTGCAATAAGCCAAGGCAGAGCTGCCCGCATATTGAGATATTCATGATGCCCCACTGCCTCTACCAGGATTGCAAGTCGTGGATACTGCTTTGCAATATTTCCGATTTCATCCCAGCTGGTCTGCCCGATTGGAATAAAGAGTGGTACTCCAAGATCCTGGAGGAGATTCATTAACGGCGGCATCGAGGGAACCCGAAGCGTGTAACGGTGCTCTCTGGGGAACAGCCTGGCTGCGCGCATTCCTGCCTCAATATATTTTTCAACTGACTGCTTAAGGTTCGTGAATTCACCAGTTCCCTCCGGAAGCAGGGTCATGATGCCATGGCAGCCAGAAAGTCCAGGAAGAACCTCCAGTATTGCCTCATTTCCACTGATCGCATCGAGGTACAGCGACATCGTATGACTGACAAGCGCACCACGGAACTGATATTCCTTCAAAGACATCAGGAGGTCCTGTGGCTCTTTGTTGTAAGATCCGCCTGCTGCAGGATACCCCAGCCATGCCGCACAGTCGAAAGGCTGAAGACCGGCTACCTGCTGGTCATACCAGGCTTCTAATTCGACGACAGTCTGCATCATTTAAATTGGTCTCCTTCTGTAAATCTATGCCTTCCGTTGGACGGATAATCGCCGCCCAATCTGCTTGTAGTTCTCGAATGCATTTTCCCAGATGTTCGGTTCAGATGGAGCATAGATATCCTCGGGAAATGATTTTCGGATTACTTCACAAATCGATTCCGGACCTGGAAGGTCTCCCAAAGCAATCGCCTGATAGAGCAAATTGCCCGCTGTTGCTGCTTCTGCAACACCAGTATGGACTGCGAGTCCTGACGCATTGGCAATAAACTGGTTCAACAGGCGATTCCTGGATCCACCCCCCACCATGACAATGCGCTCCGGACAATAACCTGCCAGTTCGCAGAGGATATTTACTGTTTCTGCAGAACATAAAGCAAGGCTTTCAAGCAGGCTGCGCACAATGCCGCCAGGGGTTGGTGGGATTGGCTGATCTGTCATTCCACACCACTCCGCCAGAGCGCTCGAAAGAGATCCCTGGCCTGCAAACAGAGGATGATCCGGCTGGAACAGGCACTGAAATGGTTTTTCAACAGAAGCGCTATCAAGAATCTCATCGAGGTTATTGACCGTGAGCTCCTTCATAAAACGCTCCAGCAGATAAAGGCCCATCACCCCACGAAGAAGAAAGAGGCGGTTCGGTGGAACCGGATAGGTTCCGCACACAAGGCCCATCGCTTTCGCACCTTTGACAGGTTGATCGACCTCGAGGCCCATCATGCTCCAGGTGCCGGCGCTGATCACCAGGTCCTTCCTGCTTTGCAAAGGTGCAGCCGCGATGGCGGAAGCAGTGTCATGACAGACCGACTGAATGACCTGCAGATCCGGGATATTTAGCTTCTGCCTGATGGAGGGACTCAGTTGCCCAAGAATTGTCCCTGCTGAATTGACAGGGGGAAAAATGCCCTCAGGCAGCCCGGCTTTGTGAATCAAATCTCGATCCCAATCCTTATCTCTAAGGGAAAAGATCTGAGATGCACCTGCCAAAGAGATTTCGCAGGCCTTGACTCCACAGAGGTGATCATGGACCAGGTCGCATATAAAAAGGAAACTCTTGACTGTTCTGCAGTATTCTGGATGTGAATGAAATGTCGTAAACAACTGGCCCAATGTAGAGAATGGGATCAGAGCCGAAGAGGTTCGCTCATAAATATCCAGCAATGGAACTTTATCCCGTATCTTTTCAAAGAAATTGTGTGTTCGATGATCCAGGTAGCTGTGTGGAAGACCGATGGACTTTCCATTGTGGTCAAGAAAACCATGATCGAGCGCCCAGCTGTCGCAGGCGATGCTGACACACCCGGGGTGGTTCGAAACAGCCTGAATCATCCCTTGTTCGATTTCAGAAAGAATGCCAGGCAGATCCCAGTAAATATGACGATCCCGGTACAGAGGGACATTCCTGAATCGATGGACTTCATTTATGCTGAGGGTGCCATCAAGGAGTCAGCCGGCCCACACAGATGCGGCCATTTGTCGCACCCAGATCGATAGAGATATAACTCCTGGACATGTTCTTCAGGCGTGCCGTCACCGGATCAGTCTTTCCCTTCCAGGATGCGTTCGATCTGATGCGCCGCATTCCCGATAGCGACCGGAATCGGAAGAGGATTCTCTTCGGCCATGAACGATTCAATCATCAGCGACAGTTCCTGCAGAATGCTGGGCCAGCGTGGGTGATAAGGGGGCGGAACCGCCCATTCCGCCTGCTGCAGAACTGCGCCTCTGCTGGCTGGTGGATTTGGATTGGCAAGGAAATCAGGCGACTGTGCGATCAATGGCATGGATGGAATTGAATCCCCCCCGCGTGCCCGGAGCTGCTGCACTGCAGGCCCGGCAAGAAATTTAATCAACTGCCAGGCTTCCTCGGGATGGCGGGTGCGCGCATTCATCGCATACCCCGCGCCATTCAGATATCCGCCTTTTCGAATGCCATGCGGCTGCACAGCGACATCCCAGTTGAAAGAGGCCTTCTGATATGCAATCGACAGCACCAGATCTGTCGTTATCATCGATACCGCCTGCATGGGGAACAGATCGAACACCCCTGCTGTGGATCCACTTCGCCCTCCACCCCCCGACGACAGGCCGAATGACCCCATCTTGCTCGATGTCGGGGAGGCATGATGAACATAGACCAGGTCATAAAGGCGCTGGCATGCCTCGACTGTGCCGGGAGAATCGAGCGTGCAACGGCTGCCATCCGGCGACAGCACCTCAACCCCATACTGCCAGAGAATGTCGGTTGAATTTGTAAAAAGGATCGCATATCGATCCAATCTCCCATCCCCATCATAATCCCTGTTCAGCTTTGCTGCAGCATCGGCAACAGTATCCCAGGTCCATGTCTCATCCGGATACGACAATCCGGCCTGGTCGAAATGATCTTTGTTGAAGAAGAGAATCAGAGATCCACAGCTTTTCGGCAGTGCGTATAGCTTCCCGCGGTAACTGAAGGCTTCCAGTATCGCAGGAAAGTAACTGTCGCGCTTGAAGCCGGGATCCTGGCTGGCAAATTCATCCAGAGGGCGAAACACCTGCTTGTCAGAAAAACTGTAGAACGATGAGACATCCACCCAGGTGACATCGGGAGCCACACGGCCGGCCAGTTCTGTCTTGAGCTTCTCGAGGTAACCGCCGCTGCTGGGTGTTCTCAAATCAACCCGGATGCCTGGGTGATCTTTCTCGAACAACCTGACGATCTGCTTATAAACATCCACCTGTTCCGGATTTCCGAATGTCCCGAGAGAAATCTCGACGGCTCCATCTTTTGAAACTGTCGCAGGGGGAACAAACAGCCAGTAAAGAATTCCGAGCAGGAGAGATGCGATAATTATGAATTTCAGAATGGCCGGCATGGTCACCCCCGCAATCCTGAAAGCACAATGCTGGAAACAAAGAAACGTTGCCCGAGAAAGAAAAAGAGCAGGCAGGGGGCCATCACCACCAGGGATGCCGCCATCATCAGGTTCCAGTCTGTGGAGTATTGCCCCTGAAAAGAAGCCAGACCCAGCGCCAGGGTGAAATTCGACTCTGAAGAAAGATAGATGAGCGGCCCCATGAAGTCATTCCATCTCCCCAGGAAAGAGAAGAATGCAACTGTCGCAAGCACCGGTTTGGCAAGCGGCAGTATGATCCGCCAGTAGATCTGGAAGCGCGAGGCTCCATCGATTGTCGCCGCTTCATCGAGTGATCCCGGGATGGTCATGAAATATTGGCGAAACAGAAAAATCGCAAAGGGGCTGCCGAAGAAAGCCGGCACGATCAGGGGTTTGAGCGTGTCAATCCAGCCAAAGGTTCGGAACAATATGAACAAAGGAACCATGGTCACCTGAGCCGGCAGCATCATGGTGGACAGGATCAGAATGAAAAGCGGGCCTCGGCCGACAAAATTCAGCCTGGCAAAGGCATAACCGATCAGTGACGACGACAGAACCTCCCCAAGGATGCCAAGGAGGGTCACCTTGGTGGTATTCCATCCATAGAGCGCAAAAGGACGGATGGTCAGGGATCGAGCGTAGTTATCCCATTCGAGGGGTGTGCTGGTCCACTGGGCGGGCGACCAGGGGTTGACATCGATCAGGCTCGAGTGGCTCGGTTTGAGAGAAACCAGCACCATCCAGAGGAAGGGTGTCATGAATACCAGTGCTCCGAGCAGAAGCATGACACGCTGCAGCAGGGAGCTGGTTTTCATCAGCCATTATCCTCCCCACCATAATGGACCCACATGCGGGAGGAGCGCAGAACGGCGAG
This sequence comes from Candidatus Hinthialibacteria bacterium OLB16, assembly GCA_001567115.1. GTDB lineage: Bacteria > Hinthialibacterota > Hinthialibacteria > OLB16 > OLB16 > OLB16. The sequence goes on from LMZT01000158.1 coordinate 13,792, forward strand.
TGTCAGGACAAGAATCACGCAGAATAAAACCCAGGCAAGCGCAGAGGCATACCCAGCCTGGAAATCCAGAAAAGCTTTCTGCCAGATGTACAGGACAAAGAACAGGGTTGCATCCCGCGGGCCTCCGCCAGTCATGACATACCCCTGGGTGAAAACCTGCAGAGATCCGATGATCCCGATGATCAGATTGAAGAGGATCATCGGAGTCAGCAGCGGGAGAGTGATATGAAGGAAACGCCGTCCAGCACCCGCCCCATCGATCATGGCGGCCTCATGTGGCTCCTGTGGTATCGATTGCAGGCCGGCCAGGAACACGAGAGCTCCTGGGCCGACTCCCCACAGCGACATCAGGATCAGCCCCGGCAATGCCCATTTCTGACTGAACAGCCATTTGGGAAGGGATTCTTCTGGAAGATTGAACCAGCCGAACAGGATCCGCAGGGCCTGGTTGATCATACCGAAATCAGGATTCAACAGCCCCACCCAGAGCACCGCCACCGCAACCCCGGAAACCACCGCCGGCAGGTAATAGATGGTTCGGAACAATCCAATTCCACGGAATTTTCCATTCAACAACAGTGCCAGCAAGAGTGCTACAATGATGCAGAGAGGGACGCTTCCCAGTGCATATAACCCGGTTACTTTGAGTGACAGCCAGAAACGCGGGTCCTCGGTCAGCATGTGATGGTAATTCTGAAAACCGACATACAGGGGGCTGGGGCTGATCAAATCCCAGCGGCAAAGGCTCAGGTAGAGAGAATATCCAATGGGAAATGCCAGAAACAGGAAAAAACCTGTAAACCAGGGGGATAGAAAGAGGTACGCCTCCCCATTCTCACGGCTCCAGAAGCGGCATGTATGGCTGTTCGTGGTCATTTATGATTAAAAAGATGAATAATCATTGATAGTTGTGATCGATCATGCTCTAATTCGTCGCAAACGTCAAGATTTTTTTTGAAAACCATCTCTTCAAGGATTCTCTTGTGAGAATACCAGATCGCGGATCGAACGGAGCACTCAAATCATGGATATAAAAAAACTGAGAGACGAATTTCGCTCACCTGGACAGAGGTACCGTATGGCTCCCCTGTTCCGTGTCAATGATGAAATTGATTCGGACGAAATGAAGTGGCAGATCGCTTCATTGCGTGAGCAGGGGTGTGGCGGGATATTCGCCATTTGTGAGGTTTTTGATGATGGAGCGCCGGATAAGTTCCTCTCGGAGTGGTGGTGGAATGTGGTCCGGGATCTGGCGCAGGCCTGTGCCCGTGAGGAGATGGATTTCTGGGTCTACGATGATGAAGACTGGCCGAGCGGCTCAATCGGCGGCCAGCTCATGGAGGGACACCCGGAGCGCAACTGGAAATATCTGAAATCCACCGAGCGGGTTCTCCAGGGGCCTGGAGAGGTCGAAGAGGAGTTGGATGAATCCAGCCTGGTCGCGGTTACCGCGTTCCGCATGGATGGACGCAAGGTGATCGAAGATTCACTGCAGGATCTGACTGGCACAGTCCACGGCGGGTTGTTGCGATGGCAGGTTCCTGAAGGCAGCTGGACACTGGCGGCATACTCAGCCCATCCCGGAAAAGGCTTTTTCATTGACACCTACGGGGACCTGATGGACAGGGAGGCCATGAAAGCCTTTGTCGATCAGGTTTATCAGGGCCATCTCGACCGGATCCAGGATATCCAGAGCCTGAAATTTGTGGGTTATTTTACCGACGAGCCGGCCATGTCACTGTCGATGATCGAGTGGGGGGAGCGTTTCGACTGGTACCCGGCCATGCCATACACTCCGGAGCTGCCGGAGGCCTTCGAGCAGCGTTATGGCTTTTCCTGGCGAAAGAACCTGCCTCTGCTGTACCATGATGGCGGACCGGCTTCATTCCGTTTTCGCTGCCGCCACTGGGAGACCTGCTGTTTTCTCTACTCGGAGAATTATTTCGGCCAGATCTACCGGTTTTGTGAAGAACGCGGGCTGCTGTCCTCAGGTCATCTGGTGGTAGAGGAGAATTTCGCCAATCACCTTGCCCAGCAGGGTGGGAACCTTCAGGCCCACTACCGTTACATGCACATTCCCGGCATTGACTGGATTCACCCCTTCGAGCAGCACCTTCCCGCCACCACCCCGAAATATGCCACCTCCATCGCGCATCTCGATGGCCGTGAACGCACCTGGTGCGAGACATTCGCCGCATCAGGCTGGGGTTTGACCTTTCAGGAAATGAGGCACATCGTCAACTGGGAGCATATCAACGGGATCAATATGCAGATTCCGATCTGCTGCAAGTATTCCCTTCGAGGCCCCAAAAGAACCCGCTTCTTCAATCCCGGCATCGGTTATCAGCAGCCATACTGGGATCACTTCCGCGGATTCGCAGACTATGAAGCCCGCCTGTGTGTGCTGGCTTCGGGTGGAGGCCATTCCGCGCAGCTGGCGCTGGTCTATCCCACAGTCGATCTGTGGGGCCATTGCTGGGAACCGGCCCTGCTGAAGCAGCGCAGCGATGAGTTCAATCGGATGGGAGACCAGCTGCGCCTGGCCGGATACGATTTCGACATACTCGATGACTATGCAATCAGCAGCCAGAGCCGAATCGAAAGCGGAGTTCTGAGAACCTCGACAGAATCTTTCGAGGCGCTCATTCTTCCCCATGTCGATGCAGCCCGGCTCTCGACTGTCCGCAAGATGAAGGACCTGTTCCATTCTGGCGGAGCAGTCTGTTTTATCGGCAACCTTCCGCGCCATTCCTTCGAGAATGGGAGCGAGGATGCCCAGATCCAGGATGCAATTCGAGACCTTCTCGGTGAGGATTGTTATGACCGTGCAGCCAGAAAGGAGACGATCCTTGTTCTCGGACAGCCAGGAAAAGCCTGCTTCATTCCCGAAACTGAAGATGCAGCTGTCCACCTGCAGACCCTGCTCCAGCCTGATCTGCGCTGCCATGAAGGGCTGAAGGACATTGTCGCTTTTCATCGTGTCATCGATGAAAACCATCTATACCTGCTCTATAACTTTTCGAAGAGAAAACAGGAGGGGGTTGTCTCGCTCCTGGCTCAGGGGCACCCGGAGATCTGGAATCCGGAAACAGGTGAGACCCATCCCCACGAGGACTACACCATCCGGCCCACCGGTACCCGGATCCGCCTGTCCTTTCAGCCAGATGAATTAATCTCGGTGCTGCTCCATCCACACCCGGTCACACGCCAGATCCGCAGGAAAGAAAAACTTCTCAGCGAAGTGCTCATCCAGGGGCCTTTCGAGTTCTCTATCGAAGAAACAATGTCACGGCCCCATATCGCCTGGAACTGGACACAGAAAGAAGATCACTGGACATCGATGGCTCCTCCGCTTGTGGTTCCGAAAAAGATCCCGGCGGGAGACTGGTGCCAATACGGACTGGCGCATTTCAGCGGGCTTGGGATTTATGATTGCGATGTCGATATTCCACTAATTCCAGGAGGGAGCCGTGTCGAGCTCGATCTCGGACGGGTTGCGATCAGCGCCGAAGTTAAAGTGAATGGCCAATCGGCCGGGCTGGCCTACTTTGAGCCATACCGGCTGGATATCACCTCACTGGCGAAATCCGGAATGAATCACCTGGAGATCCGTGTCGCCAACACACTTTCAAATTACTTCTCGCAGTTTCAGGAGCTGGCCGGGGCGCCTCTGCATTCTGGTGGGGATCTTCCCGAACGGCGCATCAGTGGGCTGATCGGGCCGCTCAAGGTGCGGGTCTATCAGAGCGATGGCGCCTGAAAATCCGGATTGCATGTCAAAGGGGTGATGGGCAGAAGAACTGCCCATTCGCTGATCAGCCTTTCAGCCTCTCGGCGATGTCCTGAAGGTCTCCAGGGGTCAGATTCAGTGCAGGAAGCAGACCACCGATCGGCATGATGTGTGGATTCCCTGAGTTTCCCACCTTGAGAACCTTCATGAGGTTATTAGAGACAGTGACAAAGCCCACCAGCGGGGCCAGTTCCGTACTGGGCATCTGTGCGGGATTGTGATGCCAGGTGGCTGCAGCGGATATTGTTTCGGGCAGTTTCCAGTGTTCTGCCAGCCAGCCTCCCACCTGGGTGTGAGACCAGCCCAATCTTTCGCTTTCCAGAGCTTCGAGTTCGAGTGAGTTCTGGCTCGCCTCAAGGAGAATATCGGAATAAGCCTCACCCTCGATGGCCAACAATAAAAATTTCCCCACATCGTGGAGCAAGGCCGCTGCATACACATCTTCATGCTCACACAGGCCGGACCTGCGCGCCAGTTCCTGGGCGGTTTCAGCGCCAACCAGGCTGTGAATTTCGAAAGCCTCGAGATTGAAACGCGCCTTCGAAGCAATCGGCTTGAGGCTGGACCAGACCCCATCTCCGAGGCAGATCTGCCGCACATGGTGGCGTCCGAGGAGAGCGACTGCACGGTTGATTGAAGAGACCTGAACCCGCAACCCCATGGCGGATGAGTTAGCGAGTTTCAGAAGGCGGGCGGTCAGTCCACTGTCCTGGGCGATCAGCCCGGCGATCTCATCGGTCGAGGTAGACTCATCCCGGATCCGCCGGAGCAGGTCCATCAGCACTGTGGGAACCGATGGCAGCGCTCCCAGTTCTTCCACTCGATTGATAAATGCCGAGAAGTCTTTAGCCATTTAAATGTCCATCTTTATGGAAACATTCCTATTAGAGCATCTTCAAGGTAGATAATGCAATTGGAGGAGAAGGAGTTCAGAACCACCTTTCGCCACCAGAAAAAAACCCCCGGATGAATCTTGTTCTCCGGGGGTTTGCAGGTTGTATCAGATGACATTATCCCTCTCCCGGAACTGAACCCGGGATTGGAGGAGCATCCATTAACGGCCAGCTCTCCTGGCAGCCTTTTTGGCGGCCTTCTTCACTGTTTTCGCAGCTGCTTTAGGAGCGGCTTTTTTGGCCACCTTCTTCGGAGCTGCTTTCTTCGGCGCAGCTTTGGGAGCTGCCTTTTTAGCCGCTGCTTTCTTTGGTGCGGCTTTCTTCGGAGAGGCTTTCTTTGCCGCCTTCTTCACTGCTTTGGCGGGAGCTGCAGCAGCCGCTTTCTGTTCATCGATGATCGCAGCCTGAGCCGCTGCGAACCTGGCGATTGGAACCCGGAAGGGTGAGCAGCTGACATAGTTCAAACCAGCCGAGTGGCAGAAGCGAACCGAAGCTGGATCACCTCCATGCTCGCCGCAGATCCCGACCTTCAGGTTCGGACGGGTCTTGCGCCCTCTCTCGATGCTGATCTTGATGAGCTCGGCTACCGCTTCATTGTCGATAGTGGCGAATGGATCCTCCGGGAGAAGCTTCTGCTCGAGATAATCCGACAGGAATCCGCCGATGTCATCACGAGAGAACCCGAAGGACATCTGGGTCAGGTCATTGGTTCCGAACGAGAAGAACTCAGCAGTTTCGGCCATCTTGTCGGAAGTGAGAGCCGCGCGCGGAATTTCGATCATGGTCCCATAAAGGTATGGGACCTTCTTGAGGCCGAATTTCTCGCAGACTTCCTTGTGAACCTTGTCGACAATCACTTTCTGGCAGTCGAGCTCTTTGGAGGTGCAGGTGACAGGCACCATGATCTCGGGCAGGGCTTTCTTGTTTTCCTTGATCAGTTCGGCGGCCGCTTCGAGGATGGCACGGATCTGGGTTTCGGTGATTTCCGGATAAGTGACACCCAGGCGGACGCCACGATGCCCCATCATCGGGTTGTTCTCATGCAGGCTCTCGGCGCGTTTGTGGAGATCATTCATGTCGATGTGGAGTGATGCAGCCAGCTCCTCGAGACGCTCCTGCGCCCTGGGAACAAATTCATGCAGCGGCGGATCCAGCAGGCGGATCGTCACTGGAAGCCCATCCATGACCGCCAGTGTTCTCTTGATATCGGCTTTCATGAAGGGAAACAGCTCATTGAGCGCCTCGGTCCGTTCTTCGACGCTCTTCGACATGATCATCTTTCGCAGAAGGAACAATGAATGGTCGGAACCTTCGCCATAGAACATGTGCTCGATCCGGAACAGGCCGATTCCCTGCGCGCCGAATTTGCGCGCACGGTTTGCATCTTCCGGGGTGTCGGCATTGGTCCGGATGCCGATCTTCCGGAAAGTATCGCCCCAGGCCATGATTTTCATGTAGCACTCATTGTGCTCGAGATCCGGGAAAACCATCGGCAATGCATGATCATAGACCTTGCCCTGAGTTCCATTGAGTGAGAACACATCCCCCTCGCGGTAAACCTTGCCGCCAATGGTCAGGGTCCGGTTGCGCATATCGATCTGAAGCGCCGAGCAGCCGACAATGCAGCATTTGCCCCACCCACGGGCCACCAGCGCCGCATGGGATGTCATTCCTCCCTTGGAGGTCAGAATTCCCTCAGAGGCATGCATTCCATGCACATCCTCAGGCGATGTCTCTGCACGAACCAGCAGGACTTTATGTCCGGCTTTGGCACGGCTGGCAGCATCATCGGCGGTGAAAACAATCTCACCGACAGCACCGCCGGGGCCGGCGGGAAGGCCCTTCGCCGCTGGCAGGGTGGCTGCTTCGACCTTGGGATCGAGCATCGGCAGAAGGAGTTCGAGCAACTGCTCGGGTTTGACACGCATGACCGCGGTCTTGCGGTCGATCATCCGGCTTTCAGCCATCTCAACAGCCATCCGGACCGCGGCATTGCCGGTGCGCTTGCCATTGCGGGTCTGCAGCATCCACAGCTTATCGCGTTCGATGGTGAACTCGATGTCCTGCATGTCTTTGTAGTGGGCTTCGAGCTTGAGGCGGATCTGATTGAGCTGCCTGTAGGGTTCAGGCATCACCTCTTCGAGTGTCCTGTTGACCTTGTTGGCTTCGTTCTTGGATGAGTCATTGATGGGGGCAGGTGTCCGAATGCCAGCAACGACATCCTCTCCCTGGGCATTGGTCAGGAATTCGCCATAGAAGGCATTTTCACCAGTCGCCGGATTCCGTGTAAACAAAACCAGTTGCACAGTCAT
>LMZT01000159.1 GCA_001567115.1 Candidatus Hinthialibacteria bacterium OLB16
GGTGAATGATTATTCAGTCCACCATGCCCGTGAGATTTACCAGCACCACAAGGATCTTTGGAATCCGCTTCATGCAGTTCATTCCCTGTGTCGAAAGGGATCCGATCCATGCAGACCGCGCAGCCCCCTTTTCAGTCACGGCCGAGGATTATGGGAATTTTCTGTGTGAAATTTTTGACTGCTGGAAAGCGGATTTCCGGGGAGGAGAACCGGCCGTGTCGGTCAGATATTTCGATTCGGTTTTTCACACCTATGTGTCAGTTCCGCCGCCGGAATGCACACTGCTTCCGGAGTGCGGGAGTTATGTGGTCGTCGAATATAATGGGGATGTCTATTCCTGCGACTTCTTTGTCGAGAGTGAATGGAAGCTCGGCAATGTCACTGAAGGATCCCTTCTGGAGATGCTCAACTCCAGGAAACAGAGGGAATTTGGCGCCCTCAAGGCCGATCTCCCGACCGAATGCCTGACCTGCACATGGAAGAGGCATTGCTATGGAGGATGCACCAAGGACCGCATCCGCGATCCGGCCGATCATGGGTCGAATCACTTCTGCCGGTCGTTTATCCGCTTTTTTGAACATGCGGACAAAGAACTCCGACGCCTGGCTGATGACTGGATACGGAAGCAAAGGCGATATGAGCAGCAGGAGCAGTTTAACCGCCTGATCGCTGCCAGACAGGCCAGTTCCGCCGAGGCTTCACGGCCTTCAAAACCGCCCGCACGCAACAGCCCCTGTCCATGTGGATCAGGGAAGAAATTCAAGAGCTGCTGCGGGCATCGAAATGCTTAAGATCCGGCAGGCTGCCATTTATTTCAGCTCTTTGATTTCGATGTTCCGGAATGAAATCTCCCCGCCATGGTTCTGGACCCCGATCCATCCCTGCTTCGGCATCTCTGAATAGGGCATGGTGAACTTGCCGACCGGTTCGGTCAGTGAAGCGAAGTCGGTATCGATGACCTTGAAACCATTGAGGATGACCACCAGCCTATTCCCTTGGTTGGTAATCTCATACTGGTTCCATTCCCCGGATGGTTTGGACATGCTGCGCATCGGGGAAAGAACATCATAAATCGATCCGGTGGAGTGGTTGGAAGTATCTTCACCATAATCACCCATGATCTGAACTTCGAAGCCAAGGAAGGCTGGATGGCCCGGTTTCGGGACTCGCATAAAAACACCGCTGTTGGCATGGTCGGCCACTTTGTATTCAAGGCGAAGAACCACATCCCCATAGGTTCCCGGTGCGACAATCCAGTAGTCCTCACCTTTGCCGGAACAGTGCAAATTGCCATCTTTGATGCTGAAGGAGCTTTGCGCGACCGGAATTTCATTGCCTTCCACTGTCAGAGTCCGCCATCCATCCAGGTCTTTTCCATTGAAGAGTGGTTTGAAGCCTTCGTCTCCAGCGATGGATGCTGTTGAAAAGATGATTGAAACAAACAGGCACAGCCCGAATCCATGCAGAATCGAAACAGGGCGGGTGATCAGGGGTGTATTCATCAGACTTCTCCTTCTGGCAGCCAGGATAAACTTCAATTGCCGGGATATCATCATCAGAAGAACCCGGGGCGGCAAGAGGGTGGAAAAGGGGGCCTGCCAGGGAAACAGGTGAGGATCAATGGCGATGTTTCCCCACGTGCTGAAACCTTGATTTAAACTGATACTCGCTATACAATACCACTTTTACTGTTAATCCCGTTGTGAGGTTGTGGTAAAGTCGATATCAGTATAAAAGAGAGGCCTGTTTGCAGGCATAAGCCAGAACATACAGTTTCAATAGAGGATGTGTGTGCCATGGGTGAAAATAGGGAACAGGAAACCTGCTGCCTGGAAAATGGTGCCGGGGTCTGCGGCTGCACTGAGGATATCCCATCAAGACCTTACCGGATGGTTCTCCTCGGAGCACCTGGAGCCGGCAAGGGAACTCAGGCGGAATTGCTTTGTGAAAAACTGAAGACCTGCCATCTTTCAACCGGCGATGTGTTTCGGGCTGTCAAATGCCGGGATGGGAAAGAGCTTAGCCCCGCCATGAAAGCCGCTCTGGATTTTATGCAGCGCGGGGAGCTGATCCCGGATGACACAGTCATCGCCATGGTGCGCGACCGCATGAGCTACCTCAGCTGTGAATACGGGTTTCTCCTGGATGGTTTTCCAAGAACCCTTTACCAGGCTGAAGCACTGACAGAGATGCTCTCTTCCCAGGCTTTGAAGCTCGATGCAGTCCTGGACTACACCCTGCCGCCTGAAGAGGTCATCGCGCGACTGAGCGGGCGCAGAACCTGCCGTTCCTGCCGGGCCACCTTCCATGTGATTCATAAACCGCCCCGTCTGCAGAAAATTTGTGACAAATGCGGTGGGGAGCTTTTTCAGCGTGAGGATGATCGTCCAGAGTCGATCCGGGTGCGCCTGGAGGCCTATAACCGGAGCACCGCGCCATTGACTGATTATTATTCGGCAAAAGGACTGCTGCTGACCATTTCAGCGGAAGGCAGCCCAGAAGAGATCTTCAATCGCACACTCCTGGCTCTGAAAGAGAAAGTCTGAGGGGAGCTTGCGGGCCGGTGTGAACCCGGCCGCCTTTCCATTTCAAACGGCGGCGGCCAGGATGCCTGTCGCCAGGTGCATGACTGCTTCCTCATCCGCATCTTTTCGATCCAGGATTCCTGCCACCTGTCCTTCCCGCATGACCAGAATGCGGTCACTCATGCCGAGAACCTCCGGCAGCTCCGAGGAAATCATCAGGATCGCCAGACCCTGGCGTGCCAGGTCAATCATCAGGCGGTAGATTTCCACCTTGGCACCCACATCGATGCCACGAGTCGGCTCATCCAGAATCAGGATTTTCGGTTCGGTCGCCAGCCAGCGCGCCAGCAGAACCTTCTGTTGATTTCCACCTGACAGGGTTCCCACCAGATTCGCGAGATCGCTGGTCTTGACTGTCAAACGGTTCGAGTACTCGGAGGCCAGCCGGTTTTCTGCTGAAAGATTGACAAAAGGCCCGGCCGAAACACGGTCCAGTGCGGCCAGAGTGATATTCTTGCCGATCGAGAGGTTGAACAAGAGGCCGCTCTGCTTGCGGTCTTCAGTGAGGAAAGCGATCCCCTGGCGGATGGCGCTGAGCGGGTGCTGGATGGACTGTTCTTCACCATACAGGGCCACATGGCCGCTCATGATCCCGGGAGGAATTCCGAACAGGCTTGACGCCAGCTCTGTCCGTCCGGCTCCCATCAGTCCCGCCACTCCGAGAATCTCACCTGCCCGGAGTGAAAAGGAGATATTCTTCAGAATCGGTCGATGCGCACGCGGACTGTGGACTGTCAGGCCCTGGACATCGAGCACCTTCTCTCCGATGGAGCGAGGCTCCCAGGGAAACAGATCGCTGATATCTCTTCCGACCATCGCCGAAACCACCTTGCGCGGGTCTGTCTCCTGCACAGCCCAGGTGGTGACAACCTGGCCATCGCGCAGGACTGTGATGTGATCCGCCAGGCGAAACACCTCATCCAGCTTGTGGGAGATGTAAATCGAAGTCACCCCCTGGCTTTTCAGCTGCCCGAGCAGCTCGAACAGCTTCTCGATTTCCGGATCGGTCAAGGCGCTGGTCGGTTCATCGAGGATGAGCAGGTCGACCTTCTGGGAAAGGGCTTTGGCGATTTCGGTCATCTGGCTCTGGCCGACCGAGAGCGATGAAACCAGGGTTTCGGGTGGAAAATCCAACCCCAGCCTCTCAAGGAGAACCCGGGCATCTGACCGCATCCTGCGCCAGTTGACCCATCCGAAACGGTTCGGTTCGCGTCCGAGGAAAATGTTTTCCGCCACAGTCATCCCATTCACCAGATTCAGTTCCTGGTGGATGATGGCGACTCCGCTACGCTGGGCTTCGCGGGTGTCTCGGAAACTGGCGGGCTGGTCTTTGTAATGGATCGTTCCTCCATAAGAACCATGCGGATACACCCCGCTGAGGATTTTCATGAGGGTCGATTTCCCAGCCCCGTTTTCTCCGACCAGGGCATGGATTTCACCTTTGAGAACACTGAAATTCACATTCGAGAGGGCATGCACCCCATCGAAATCCTTGGAGATGTTCTCCATGCGGAGAATGGTTGCTGGCATGATCGGCACCCTCATCAATGGCCGGGGTTCACCCAGATGGCTTCAATCTTCCCGAAGGGTGAATTCCGGATCCGTGTCTATGGGGATTGTGCGCGAGAAGGATGAGAAGTCAAACCCCTGATCGCCCCTTCGGACTTCGGAGGTAGGAGTCCAGAATCAGCTGGGCGGCGATCTGGTCACGCAGAGATTTATCACGGCGTTTTTTTCCCGGGGCTGCGGAAAGGATCTGGATTGCCTGTGTGGTTGTCAGTCTTTCATCCCAGGTTTTCCATTCGATCTCCGGCCATTTCTGCTGAGCCTGACGCAGAAATTCCATGACTGCAATGTAGGAAGGGCTGGTCTTCTGCCCCCCAAGCCCGATCGGGAGGCCGACAACGGCACATCGCACCGACCAGGTGGCCAGCAGCTCTTCCAGCTTCCGCCAGAACTGTTCCTCGGGCTTCCGTTCCAGTGTCGGGCCGGGCTGGGCGGTATAACCGAGTGGATCACTGATGGCTGTGCCCACCCTTTTCTCACCGATATCGAGAGCGAGGATTCGGTTTTCGTTTTCCATGTTGCCGGTTGACAGGAGCTCCATGTTCAACAATGGCTGCTAGAATCGCGGTTATGGAACCTGCAGAAAGAAACATAACACTCAAGGAGATCGGAGAAAGGGGATGGCTCTCCATCCTTGAAAATAAACTGGGGAAGAAAATTTCCGGCAACCTGCTGGTTCCCATCGGAGATGATGCCGCTGTTTTTCATTTCCCTCAGGAGAAGAAACTGGTCATCACCACCGATGCCATGGTGGAAGGGACTCATTTTTATCGCCACTGGCTGGGGTGGCGTGGCCTGGCGTCCCGTGCGGTTCTGGCTGCGGCCAGCGATATCACAGCCATGGGCGGAATTCCCCTCGGATTCACCATCAGCCTGGGAGTTCCCGGTGATGTCCTGGCCAGGGATCTGGAGCGGTTCGCCGATGGCCTTCTGGAAATCGCTGAACAGTACGGCCTCGATATTCTGGGGGGCGATACAGTGGGCAGCCCGCATCTCTTTGTCGATGTGGGCGTGATTGGATGTGCCGCCGAGAGCAGGATACTTCGGCAGCAGGGCGCCTGTGCCGGAGATGCCCTGTGGGTGACCGGGACGCTTGGACGCAGCCATGCGGCGCTGATCAAAGCGCAGCTGCTGGATGAAGGCAAAGCCGATCTGGATGATCCCTGCTGGCGGCCCCCCGATCGTTGGGGCGGGCTGGAGGCGATCAGATGCGCTCTCCCTCTTCGTGCCATGACCGATCTGTCCGATGGGCTGGCGAGGGATCTTGGAAAAATCCTCCGCAACAAGCCGATCGATGCAAGGATCGAGCTGGATCACATCCCGGTGGATCCTTTCACCCGGGAGGTGGCCTCGAAACTCGGCAGAGATCCCGCCGAATTGGCTTATATCGGCGGGGAGGATTATGAGCTGCTGCTGGTCGAGGCAGGTGACTCATTCCAGCAGACTGAACTGAAGACAGAAGGGATGGCTCTTCACCGGATCGGGAAGATTCATCCTGGCGCCGGGAAAGTCCACCTTCTCAGGGAGGGGGAATCTGTTCGAATCACCGATCCTCTGTTTGAACATTTCCGGACATAAGCACAGCCCGGCTCAAAAAAGTTGAATCTTCCGCAGATCTTTTTTCCCCGCTGCTCCTGCGATTCAACGGGTTATGGGAGGTTGTCCACCCACAGGGACTTTTCCTGCGGCTGGCTGTATGCCTCCGGAGCGAGAAAGCGCCCCTTCTCATCTCCCTGCTTGGCTTCTTCCACACAGGTTGAATCAGCTTTTATGGAGGGATCTTTCCGGACACCAGTGACTTCCCAGGAGACTTTCAAACCTGATTTGCCGCCGCCGATGCGGAAGTGTCCATCCTGAATCTCCTCGGCCACATACACCGGTGCATACCCCCCCACACAGGTGAGATGGTAACGGTAATCGGAGTTGTACGCCTCGAAATATTCAGGCAACTCCACCACTGCCTCACCTTTGTCGTCGAGCACCACATTTCCGCTGTAGATATTAAGAACTTCAGGCGAGTCCACCGAAAAGTGGTTGAGGAATTTTCCGGATGGGTCAAGAGGATGGTCGACATGAGTCGTTTTCAGCGTGCTCAGGTATTGCCCCTTGATGTTCATATCGCCAGATTCATTGAGTTCGCAAATCGAGATCATCCCCCCATTCCGAATCCGGAAGAAACTGCTGTTATTGTTATTGTCATTATCCAGCCTGAGCTCGAGGGTGTCGTTGCTGATAAGCACGAGGTCTGAATCTGTATCATCCCAATCGCTCGAGAGAATCCCATTATCATTGGCGCTTTCAGAGCCTCCCAGCTCGATATCCGGTCTTGCGTCATCAGCGGCATGCACCAGGATTCCAGGTCCCTCTATGCTTCGAAAATACGCGCTGTAAGCACCGGTTCCTTCACTTGTCACCCCCATGCCCATGCCACTGGTGTTGGTCAGCCACAAGGCCGCGTTGGAGGCGGAGCCGTAGATGTTCATCTGATTGTTATCCAGAATCCAGGTCTGCCCCAAATGGTCGTGGTTATTGTCGCTCTTGCTTGCTGACTGATGCCACTGCTTCGAAACTGCGATGGCCTCCTGTGGCCCGACCTTTCCATCCCCATCAACATCGATGACCTGAGCTTGGCTTGATGTGGCCAGAAACAGGACACCAAAAATTAAAAACCGAAAGAAACAGGACATGACAGAACTCCTCCCAGGCGGTAGAGAATTGCAAAACCTTCAGGGCAGCCTTGAAAGGCTGCTTCCCGGTGAGGGTTATTTCCGTCTCATCGGGCGACCGGCATATTTGCGCAGGAAAAGAAAGAGGTCAAGCGAAATTTTTGAATTTTCGATGATCATTGAATGGATTTACATGATGGTCGTAGAGGCGGTTCGGGTGATGACCGTCGGGGCGAAATATATCATAGCCGTGG
>LMZT01000160.1 GCA_001567115.1 Candidatus Hinthialibacteria bacterium OLB16
CTGGCCGGAGTTCGATGCCTGCTGCGCGCTGTCGATGTGGGTGTCTCCATGGACATCCCCTGTTACGAGACTGAACTCGGCGCCAGGAACCGTCTGACCGAAATGTTTCGTGTGGGGCTGCCGGCTGTGATCACCAGCGGACCGGAAATTGCATTGGATGTTTCCCGGGGAGGAGCAGGCTGGAGTGTCCCTCCCGGGGATGCGGAGGCTTTCTGCCAGGCCCTCCTGGAGGCGGCGGACAACCGGGAGGAGTGCCGGCGGCGGGGAAAGACTGCGCGGGCGATTTTCGAGAAGTGCTATACCCTCGAGGCTTCTTTAGCGCCGTTCCTCAAGTGGGCGGATTCGCCCTGGGTCGCGCCGGATCGCGGCCTTGCCCCTCTGATTAATGCAAATCCCCCCGCAGCGGATATTCAACTGAATGAAATTCCCGAACTGATCCTCCACTGTGGCATCCCACGCCTGGATTCCGCGCGGAAGGTTGCGGAAGCCCTTTTCTTCCACCGGATGGAAATTGAATCCAGAAGGTTTCTTCATCGGAATCGGGACCTCCTGAATAATGTGGAAGCGATGTGGAGAGTCGATCCCATGCAGCAGTGGGACCAGCAATGGATTCACCCCTACATCGCAGAAAAGGTGAAAGCACACCTTTCCCGGCAACCCCATCAGGAGAAAAAACTGCTCTGGGTGTCCGAAGGCATTTCCTTTCTCCCCTTTTCACTCAACAGGCTTCATCCCCAATTGCGGGTCTGCTGCTCTTCTCCGGCACCTGCTGTCGAAGAGCCCATGCAGAAGATCATCGAACAGGAAGGGCAGCCGGTTGAATGCCATTGCGGTTCACTCGAATCCATTGGCTTTCCAACGGACTGTTTCGATCTGATCGCGGTCCCGCGCATTCCCGTGAAGGGTTCCGGGATCGCTGCCTGGCTGGATGAAGCTCACCGAATTCTGCGGGTGGGCGGGTGTTTGATTTTGGCTGTCGATGTGTCCTGGAATCGGGACCGGCAGGTCCCCGATCGCCAGGCAGGTGAGGTTATCCAGGCTTTGAGGCAGAGGTTCGAGACAGAGGGCCGTGAGATCAGCCTTGAAGCAGAGATCCTCTCCGGGGCGATCCTGACAGAGTCGCTATCGGAATCATACGCATGGAGCGAAGAGGCGGAGGATCGATCCAGATGGAAACGAATCCGGCAATGCCTCGGGCTTCTCCCGGATCGGAAGAGCCAGACAGAGAAGGCGTTCAGCTGCCTGACCTTCAGAAAAGGTAAGCCTGCATGACCGATTCGCATGATCCCCCTTTTCCGGATCTGGAATATCTGGCAGTATTCCTCTGCCTGAGAACATGACCAGCTGGATGTGCTTGTGCTGAGCAGTTTCGTGCAGGCAAAAATTTTTGAGGGGGAATAAACAGAATGGCCGAAAAGAAGGCAATGACAAAAGCCCAGCTGGTAACCCGGCTGGCGGAGAAGTATGGACTCACAAAAGCGGTGGTGAAGGATCTGCTGGATGAACTCGCCCTGATCGCCTACAAAGAAGCGAAGGTCGGTTTTACCATTCCCGGAATCGGGAAACTGGTGGTGGTCAAGCGCAAAGCCCGCATGGGCCGCAACCCGTCCACCAACCAGCCGATCAAAATTCCTGCCAAGACCGTTGTGAAGTTCCGTGTTGCCAAAGCCTGCAAGGATGCCATCGTGCCGCCCAAGGGCTGAGCAAAATGAGCTGAACCTTGTCCTGAAAAGCCCCCTCCTTCGGGCAGGGGGCTTTTTCTCTGTCCGGACCTGCCCAGTTTCTGGTAGAATAAAATGAGTTGGCACAACGACACCCGAGAGGAGGACGATTGCCATGATCGAAAGCCGGAACCCGAAAGATGAATCCGATGAGCCGATGGTGAACATTTTCACCTGCTCTGACATAGTCGAATCAACTGTGGTGCAGGATGCCTTGAATGAGGCTGGCATTCCTTTTGTCGTCAATCCAACCCTGGAGGAAGATCCTCTCGGGATCATCGATGGAGAGCATGGCGAGGGCCTGATTGCTGTCCTGGAGAAAGACATCGACCGTGCCATCGAGGTCATCCATGCCGCACTCCCGGAATGGACCGAGATCGAAGAAATCGATGATGAAGACGAGGAAGACGAGGACGAGGAGGAGGACTGACTCGGCTTGACAAAAAGCAGGGGATTCTTTACTCGTTACAGGTTCCTGTCGAAGGCGACGTGGCCAAGTGGTAAGGCAGGGGCCTGCAAAGCCCTTATCCCCGGTTCGAATCCGGGCGTCGCCTCCAACTCCCCGTGTTAACTCCCTGCTGAAGAATACTCCTGGAGAGCGCCGGTCCTATTTCCGGATGCCGAAAATGCCACTGGTGCAAAGCCGGATTCCTTTTTGAACTTATCGCCTCAGGATGCGCGAAATGAAGGTGTTGGTGTCTGGCGCCGGGGAGGTTGATTGATACGACAGCGACAGATTCGACAGAGAGAAACGGATCTTCATCTTCCGGAAATCGTCGCTCGAAAGCGTGTTCGGATCCCCACCGGCAGGATCCTCATAAATCTCCAGGTTCCGAATCTGGGGGATTTTCCCGCGCAGGTCAGCCTCCGACAGATACGCCCCGCTTACCGGATCCGCTCCCGCCCGGCAGAGGCCATTCAATGTCCTGCCCGATGGTTCAAAGCGGATGGTGAAGCGCACCCCATGCTCACCCGCATCCCAATCGGCCTGAACCACACGGCCGACCGGTCTGGGCTGAAATGCGGGGAGCAAATCTCTAAAGCGCATGGTCCATCAACGTGCCGAATGCGCCTGGTCCAGCCCCCCGGCGGCAATGGTTCCTGTAGCCTGAACCGCCAGTTCCTGTACATCCGGGTAGAGATCGTCATCACTCAAGATTCCATCCGGGCCGAGTGAACGCAGCTTGAATCCCGGAAGCCCATTTCCGAAATCGGTCACCTCATATTGTATCTTCCGTCCCCAGCCATCATTGAGAAGCACATCCTTGGCGAAAGGGGTGTTATCCCGGCGCTTTTGGGATGGAGGTGGGTTGAGGAGGATATCAAGCCCTTCCTCAGCGGTTGGATAACGGTCATAGACACTGTAGAACAGCAGCATGGTGAAGGATAAGAAACGCAGCACCACCCGGCTCCGTTCGACAGGGTCCATGGTTTGGAGAGTTTTTTCGATATCCTCTTCATTCATCTGGTTGATCTGTGGATCGAGGAGCGCATTCTGGCCAGGAGGAGCAGCGGCTGGCCCGCCAGGGGGTGTTTCAGGGGTGCTTTGAGTGGAACCTTGAGGATCTGTTGAAGCCACATCGGGGGAGCACCCCATCGGCAGAATCAGAGAAAAGCATAAAAGCCATGTGAACAGGGTGCGCTTCACTGAGGGCATACATGGCCTTGAGTTTTGAAATATCATGGATTCCTCCTCGTTGCTGCGTGATCCACACATCCGGAGATTCCCTCCAGACAAACCCTGAAATATCCAGCGGCAGGCCTGTGCTCAAAGTCGGCCCATAAACTCAATGACTCCCCGATGGTGTTGAGTGTTGTCCGATGATGAGGCTCTCCAGTTGAGGAATCGGGGGGAATATAACATGATAATCCTGTATCTGCACCAGCCTGAAGAATCGGAAAAATGAACAGGATGCTCATTCCACCCAACCCCCGCGTGGTTGTGGTTATTCCCACATATAATGAATCTGAAAACATCCCGGAATTGATCGAAAGCCTCCTGACACTGGATCTGGATTTCCGGGTGCTGGTGGTTGATGACAATTCACCGGATGGGACCGCCGGCCGTGTGGAGGCCTATCGGGAACAGGGGGTGGAAGTTCTGAGGCGGATCGAGGAACGGGGCTATGGCAGTGCGGTGCTGGCCGGTTTTCAGAAGGCCCTCAAAGATGGGGCTGATCTGGTGGTGAGCATGGATGCCGATTTTTCACATGATCCCACTTGCATTCCCTCACTGGTTGAGGCCTGCAGGGAGGCGGATGTCGCCATCGGCTCACGATACATCCCGGGCGGCGGAACCCGCAACTGGCCTTTTTACCGGCGTTTCCTCAGCCGCAATGCGAACCGTTATGTTCGCACTGTCCTGGGAATGCCGGTACAGGACAGCACCTCGGGGTTCCGTTGTTATCGCCGCCAGGTTCTCGAGAGCCTGGAGATGAAATCGATTCGTTCGGAAGGCTACTCTTTCCTTGTAGAGGTGCTGTACCGGGCTTTCTGCCTGGGGGCTGAAATAAAGGAGATACCGATCTGCTTTGTGGATCGTTTTAGAGGAAAGTCCAAAATCAACTCCAGAGAGATCTATCGTTCAATTTATATGGTCGCCTGGCTGCGTTTTTGGAAATGATCCTTCCCTCACCTGATTGGGGATGGAATGAATAGAAAAAACCGTAAAAATGGTTAATGATCAACCCTCGCAAGCGGATCAAGGCCAGCTGCCGGTAAAAAATGCCAGAGAAACCTTTGATCCTCGATTTACCCCAAAGGAGTTTTTGATGAAGAGAATGGTTGGCAGAATGCTGTTCGGACTCGGGTTGTGCCTGGCAGTGGCTCTCTCCCATGCAGAGGAATCCCAGGTTCAGGCCGATCTTTCAGAAGGCCAGGTGCAGCCGGTGCAGATTGCGCCAGAGGCGGATCAGGTCTTGAAAAAAGCGGCGGAGCTGGTGAAGACCTCAGCATCTTCGTTCAGTTATACATCTGTAGGAACTGTCAACATCAAATCCAAATCGACTCAGAAAGATTCATCCACAAAAACTGAGGTCTTTGCCGAAAAACCCAACAAAGTGGTTGTCAAAGTTGCCCAGGGGGCCCGTTCGGTCGAGTGTTACAGTGATGGGACCCATGTCACCATGTTTGTCCCGTCCTTGAATGCATACCTTGTCAGGGAAGCGCCATCGAGCCTCGAAAAGGTTGTTCTGGAATACCTCTCATCGTTTGGTTCGGTAGTGGATGATGCCCGGTTCGGATTTTTTTACATGATGGATGATCCCTACCAGGCGCTGATCCGCGGCGCCACAGCCATCGAATATAAGGGAGTCGAAAACCTGGAGGGGGTCGATTGCCACAAGATCCGGTTTGGTCGGAAACCATACCCGATCGAAGCCTGGTTTCAGACAGGGGATCAACCCTTCCTGATCAAGATTGCCCCTGATACCGCTCAGCTCGAAAAGATGCTCTCGGCCCGGATGCCCGATATCGAGGTCGATATCCGGGTTCAGTATTCCGGCTGGAAAATCAATCCCCCAGTTGAACCTGGCACCTTTGCCTTTGTGGTGCCTGAAGGAGCTGAAAAGAAAGAATCCTTTGCCGAGATGATGCGCCCCAAGGATCCCCGTGATCTGATCGGAAAGGCGGCTCCCGATTTCAGCACTGCGATGCTCGATGGCAGCCAGTTCAAACTGGCCGACCACAAAGGGAAAAACATTGTTATCATCGATTTCTGGGCAACCTGGTGCGGGCCTTGTGTGTATGGGCTGCCCGTCCTGAATGAAGTCGCCAATGCCTATAAGGACAAGGGAGTGGTCTTCATTGCAGTCAATCAGGGAGACTCACCGGAGACCATCAAGCAGTTTCAGGAAAAGAAGAGCCTGGTTCTGCCGGTCGGCCTTGATCAGGCGGCTTCGATCGGATCCAGATATTATGTTGGCGGGATTCCTCAGACTGTGCTGGTGGACAAGGAAGGCAAAGTGGCCACAGTCCATGTCGGCCTGCCGGTTGATCTGAAAGGGATGCTCTCCCAGGAACTCGACACCCTGCTGGCAGGCGGCACCCTGCCGAACGAACCGGTGCAGCCGCCAAAACCTCCTCAACCGGCTGAGGGTGCAACCAATGGTGGAGCGCAGGAAAGCGCGCCTCCACGGTAATCTTCGAATTAATCCATGACCATCGGGGATGCCGCAATCGGCATCCCCGATGACCGGCATCCATGAGACACCTGCCCCTTCTCAAACCCCTCAACTCTCTCCTTATCAAGCCCTCCGGGGCCGATTGCAACATCGATTGCACCTACTGCTTTTACCTGGATCGAGCTGGCATTCCTCGTCCAGGGTACAATGAGGAAACCGGTTCGAACCGCCAGCAGGGACGGCGCATGAGCGATAAAGTGCTGGATATCCTCATACGCCAGGCCATGCAGTCGGGCAGCCCTCAGATTTCATTTGGCTGGCAGGGTGGAGAACCGACTCTGATGGGGCTTCCCTTTTTCAAAAAAGCGGTTTTCCTCCAGATGAAGTATGGCTCTCCCGGGCAGGTGGTCGGGAATGCCCTGCAGACCAATGGCCTGTTGATCAATGCAGATTGGTGCCAGTTTCTGCGTGAGACCAACTGGCTGGTTGGTTTGTCGATCGATGGCCCGGCGCATGTTCATGACCGCTACCGTGTCACCCGCAACCAGCGCCCCACTTACGATCTGGTGCGTGCTGCGGCCCAGCAGATGAATGCCTGCAATGTTGAATACAATGCCCTGGTGGTGGTGAATGATTATTCAGTCCACCATGCCCGTGAGATTTACCAGCACCACAAGGATCTTGGAATCCGCTTCATGCAGTTCATTCCCCTGTGTCGAAAGGGATCC
>LMZT01000161.1 GCA_001567115.1 Candidatus Hinthialibacteria bacterium OLB16
TGCCATCATGAGTTGATTTATGAAATCACTCGTGACTTTTCCTACAGCCATGAAGGTGGATCCGGCTTCAGGACATCGCCATGCCCTGCTGTTTGATGATCGCAAAGGTCAGCACCGCTTCCGCTACAATCTGATCATCGACTCGTGCCACACAATCGGCCACACCCGTGGTCTTTCGGAATTTGCGGATTTTGCACTCGATCATCATCCGGTCGCCGGGAACTACCGGCTTGCGGAACTTCGCCCCATCCACCCCGGCCAGATAGGCATATTTCCCATGATTCGGAGGCAGTGACAAAATCCCTGCACCTCCGACCTGGGCCATCGATTCAAGAATCAGGACCCCCGGCATGATCGCCTGATCCGGGAAATGCCCCTCAAAAAAAGGCTCATTCCCTGAAACACACTTGATCCCTTCAAAGACACCGTTTTCTTCATCGATGCGTGTAATACGGTCCACCAGGAGGAATGGATAACGGTGGGGGAGAACCTTCTTGATGCTCTCCAGGCTCATCGGCACATTGAATACCGGACGGCCTCTTTTGATCCCCAGGGTCCTCTCGATCTTGCGGACAAATTCGACATTGAAAGCATGACCCGAACGCACTGCGACAATATGCGCTTTGAGGGGTGCTCCCAGAAGGGCGAAATCGCCTATGACATCGAGAATTTTGTGGCGGATGATTTCGTCTTCGAAACGGAGGTCTTCGTTCAACACCCCTTCATCCCCGATTACCAGAGCGCAATCCAGTGATCCCCCCTTGATCTTGCCGCTCTCACGCATCTTTTCGACATCCCGCAGAAAACAGAATGTCCGCGCCGGAGCGATTTCTTTCACAAAGGTCTCCGGAGTAATCAGGAAACTGGCCGAACGAATCCCAATGGCCGGGTGGTCATAGTTGATCTTGAAGGTGATTTCGAGTGTGTTGGAGGGAACCACCGCCAGCTCAAGCCCGTTTTCATACATCCAGATCGGTTCGCTGATGGTGATGTAGTTTCGAGGACGATCCTGGCTCACAAGGCCCGCTTCGAGAAGCACATCGACAAAAGGCTTGGCGCTGCCATCTCCGACTGGAGGCTCATTGGAATTGACCTCCATGATCAGGTTGTCGATCCCCAGGCCCCTTACCGCGCTCAGCACATGCTCGACTGTATGGATCTGTTCCTCGCCACGTCCCAGCGCGGTTTGCAGAATGGATTCCTCCACCATGACATTGTCCGGATCGACCTCGACCCGCGGCTGGCTGGGAAGGTCGGTCCGGATGAACACATAACCATGATCCGGGGGAGCCGGTTTGAAAGTGATGGTGGTCGCATTCCCGGTATGGAGGCCGACCCCTGTATACGAAATTTCCCGTCCGATGGTTTGCTGGAGCACACTCATTCGCTTGCCTTTGTGAAACCCTTCTGCATATTGAATTTGAAACAATGAGTAACGATATGAAAAAAACGTCTGGAAATCCAAAATGAGAGCTCCATCACCAGCCTCACAGTGTGAAACCGGGGGGAAGCGCCGGG
>LMZT01000162.1 GCA_001567115.1 Candidatus Hinthialibacteria bacterium OLB16
CAAAAGGGCACGTCAAGCCGTGGCCCCTACGGGAAATACAAGGCCTCGCTGGGGAACCGGGGAAGGTGCTGGATTGCAGTCAGATTGCGCTACTGGGGCGGGCAAACCAGGAAGGAATGACGGAAGTTGAGTGGAGTCAATAGGTTATGCTGGTGCGCCCGGCAGGACTTGAACCTGCGACCAACGGTTTAGGAAACCGCTGCTCTATCCAAACTGAGCTACGGGCGCATACCCGATTCTCTTCTCCGCTCTCATCACGCGAAATCAGAACCACCAATGCGTTGAATGCATGGCTCCCTTTTCTGACCCCTTTATGGCTCGAACGAATCATAATCCATATCCGCTTTTTCTGGAACAACTTTCCAGCGGAACAGATGGGCCTGCTGCCTGCCGCACCCTTCAACTTTGAAGAATTTTCCTGAACTCTTCAGTCAGATGCGGGACCACTTCGAACAGATCGCCCACTATCCCATAATCGGCGAATTCGAAAATCGGTGCATCAGGATCCTTGTTGATAGCCACAATACATTTGCTGGTCGACATGCCCGCTTTATGCTGAATCGCGCCACTGATCCCACAGGCAATATAAAGCGACGGGCTGACAGTCTTTCCGGTTTGCCCTACCTGATGGGATGGATGGATGAACCCAGCCAGCACCGCTGCCCGCGAAGAGCCGATCGCCGCCCCCAGGACTTCCGCCAGTGGTTTCAGGAATTCAAATCCCTCCGGGCCTTTCACTCCCATGCCTCCCGAAACAATGACATCCGCCTCGGTCAGCTCAACTTTTCCAGTGGGGCGTTCAACCACCTCCACCAATGAGGTTTTAAGGGCATCCTTCGGCAGAGCAATAACTCGTTCAAGAATCTCCGCCTGCCGTCCATCATTTTCCGCCGGAGGGAAGGCATTCGAACGGACTGTCAGCACAAATTGCGGCTGAAGCATTTCGATTTCATCAAACACTTTCCCCGCATAGCAGGGGCGGATAAAAGTCGGCTTCCCCTGATGGTCCTCAAGCCGTATGACATCCGAAATCATGCCCCATCCCCACCGTTGGGCGAGGCATGGGCCGATCTCCTTGCCGAGGGAGGTATTCCCAAGGACCAGGATATCCCCTTCAAGCTCCTGCCTGGCGGCATGAAGGGTTTCCAGTATTTCCTCCGAGGTTCCCTGCCACGCCTGGTCATGCTCGAGGCGAACCACCTGGTCAACCGGCAGACCCGCAGCCTCAGTGGCAACCGATTCGATTTTCGGGCCAGCCAGGACAAGGATAATCCGGGATTCAGCATTTGATTTCAGGCGCCTGGCGACATCAACCAGCTGAGGGGTATTTTTCCGCAAAGCTCCATTCTGCACCTCTGCAAGAACGATGATCTTTTCAGCCATTTTCTCAGTTGCTCCTGTCAGTAGAATTGCCGGGCTGTGTTTCACACCACTTTGGCTTCATTGCGCAGAGCGGAAACCAGTGCAGCGGCGGCTTCAGAGGGAGTGCCATCGAACAGGTGCGCACCCGCACGCCCCGCCGGAAGGAAATGCCGGACCACCCGGCAGCCTGGTGATTTGAGATCAACCCCCAGGTCTGCTGGAGTATAAGTGGCCAGTGGCTTTTTCTTGGCTTTCATGATATTGGGCAATGTGGGGTAGCGCGGCTTGTTCAGACTCTTGTCAGCAGTCACCAGGCAAGGGAGCTGTGTGGCCAGGACTTCTGTGCGGCCATCTGCCTCACGCCAGGCTTTGACAGAATTTTCCTGAACCTCCAGCCGGCTGACCACATTGACATGCGGGATGCCAAGGATTTCAGCCACACGCATGGGAACCTGAGCGGCATTGTCATCGACCGCCACATAACCCGAGAGGATCAGATCGAACCCGATTTTTTTCAAGGCTGCTGCCAGCAGCTCGGCAGTGATGGAGGAATCGGCTCCACCCATGCCGCTCTCATCAATTAACACGGCTTCATCCACGCCCATTGCGAGGCACTGCCTCAGGCCTTCCTGGGTCTCGGTATTCCCCAGGCTCAGGACAGCCGCCTTTTCAGCCTGCTTTCGCTCCACCAGCTGAATGGCCTCTTCCACCGCGAACTCATCGTATGGATTGACCACCTTCTTCACACGTGAAGAGATAATTTCTCCACTCTCATCCAGCTCGATGCGCGCCTCGGTGGCAAAGGTCTGCTTGACTAAGACAACAACCTTCATTCCTGGGTTTCTCCTTCCCGGTTCTGCTAGATATTATTTCGGTTGCATCAAGGATCGAAAGTCGAACCTTGGATCACTGAGGCCCCAGCAGCTGCTGGAGTTTCCAGTGATCGGGTGCCTGAATGAGGAGCTCACGAATCAGGATGTCCGCCTGGTCTTTCTGATCCGTTTTGGCATAGGCTTCCGCCAGATTGGCTTTCAGCAGGAAATCAGCCGGATGCTCCTTGAGCGCGGCGCTCAGTACTTCGATCGCCCGGGGTGCCTGCCCCCGCTCGATCATGGCTTCACTGCAAATGTAAATCACATAAGGTGATTTAAGTCCATCGAGTTGTGTCATCACAGCCAGATTGGCTTCCGCTTCGCTCTTTCTGTTTTCTTTGCGATGGGCCAGGTATTCCATGACCGCTTTGAGAAGGGAATCAGTCTCCCCGGCAGTGACCTGCACCCTTTCGATTCGCTCGATGCGTTTACGTGCGGCATCGGCATAGGGGCCTTGAGCTTCGATCAAAATCTCGAGCTGATAGTCGAAGAATGCCTCACGGGTATGTGAGAGGATCTCCTGGTTGATGCCACGGTTCAGGTGCAGAGCCGGAGCCACCGGAAAGGCTTCGATCCCCTGGTTCAGCAGGTCATGAACCTCCCGGGCTTTCCCTTTTTTATCCAAGGCCCAGGCAAAAAACAGATAGTCCACTGGTGTTGCCAGATCCGGATCTTTTGCGAATGCCGATTTAAAGGCACTCTCGGCTTTATCCGTCTCATTCAGATTATGGCAGGCCTCGCCCAGCAGGTACAATGGAAGCGGATTGGACTGCTTCGCAGCACATGCCTCTTCAAGATACGGAACCGCTTCATGATTCTTTCCGAGCTGGATAAGAAATCCACCCAGGTGTGTCAGGGCTTCATTCTTGCAGGCCCCCTCCGGGTCCGGGAGCCGGTCGGTTTTGCTGGTCAGGGCCTTGCGCAAGATGTCCACAGCAGGCTCGAGGCGCCCCATCGAGCCACGTATCCATCCCAGCAGAAAAGTGCTGCGGAGTTGATCGGGAGCCAGAGAGGTGCCTTTTTCAGCCAGGCTCAAGGCAGTATCAAGATCCCCGATGCGTGCAGTTTCGCGGACAATCATTTCAATATCATTGAAGTGGTTCTGCAGTGCCTGGCTGGAGGTAATCGAGGAGGGGGTGAGTGCCAGAAGCGCCTGGATCCGATCACTGTACTGGCTCTCCCCGGCCCCAGACCATGCATCAGCAGTTGGAAATAGTGACACGCCAATGGCCAGAATCAGGGAGTATCGAATAGAACCGGATCGCATTATGCACCTCTCTCCATGATCAGGGTTTGGGGTCGTTCGGGCATCAGGTGGAGGCTGTTGCCTTCAATGGAAACAAATTCTGCTCCCCCATGCGCCTGAGCTGAACACAACCCTTGCAGACTTCGGGGACACGCCCTTCGATCCAATCCCTCTGGAAATCACTATAGCGCTTTGTGCGTATCAACTCATCCAGGGTGTTCTGATAAAGATTTCCAAGGATTCCCGGATCCTCGGGTGCAGGCTCCAGGTAAGGGCGTGTATTGAGGACATTCAGGTAGCAGCAGGAAGACAGGTTCCCACGATAATCCACAAAGAGATTCGTAATCGGGCGAACCAGGCAGGCTCCCTGGGAACCCATCTGGTAAGGGTGGATTTCGATATCGATGCGCCCCTCCGCAATGCCGCGGCTCTTCTCTTTGACCCTTTCAAGGTCCTGAATTATCTCGGGATCGGGAGGAGGAACATAGCCCGTATCGAACAGAGCCTCGGAAAATCCCTCCGCTGTAAGCGTGCACTCGAGGTGCTTGGCGACAATGCGGTTAAATCCAAGTTCGGCAGCATATTCGACAGCCAGTGGAAGTTCCCGGTAGTTCGATTTCATGAGAATAAAAACCCACACCATGAAGACATCGGAGCTGGCCTCCTCCTTGAGAGTCCGAAATGCGCGCAGGGTATCCAGGAGTTTGAGGAAGGTTCCCTTTCCTCTGACCGCCTCATAGGTTTCCGGAGTCCCCGCATCGATTGAGACACTGATGCAGTCGATTCTTTCCTCCAGAAGGCGCCGTGCCATTTTTCCCTTGAGCAGGAGGCCATTGGTGGTAACAACCGGTCGGGAACCCGCCTGGCGCACTGCATGGACATAATCGAGGAAGTGCGGAGACATGAGCGGTTCGCCATATCCAGCCAGGTGGATATATTTGAAGCGGGAGATCCAGGGTTTCACCTTCTCGAACAGTTCGGGTGGCAGAACCTCCTGAGGAACCCCCTCAAAGGTTCTGGGGCACATCATGCAGTGGAGATTGCAGGCATAAGAGACTTCCAGAGCAAGGTGGTCCGGCAGGATCGGGTATTGAACCGGCTCGGGAAAAGCATCCCTCATTTCGATGCGATCCGGCAGGGAAAACGCATCGATCGGATTTTCAGAGCGGGGAAAATGGGAATTCGAACTCCCATTCCTCTGGCGTGAAAAAGATTGGATGATGTTTCGAAATTTCGAAAACATGGTTTCAGTCAAATAAGCGGATGAGTGAGATCTCACCCTGCCTGTCAAAATCGATACTCCACTCCCCAGGAAGATCCCTCAGAAGGCGCCTCCCCCTCACGCCAGTCTGAAAGAACCTGGTCCACACGAGACAGGATCGGACCCTGCCTGACACGGACCAGAAGGTTTTCCAGGTCCTCTTTTTCGCCTGCAGCTTCCAGTTCGACATCACCATCCGGAAGATTCCTGACCCAGCCATTCACATTCAGCTGCCGGGCCTCATCCATGACGAAATAGCGAAAACCGACCCCCTGGACCCTCCCTTTTACAATACAATGCAGGACCTTCATAGGTTCAGTTTGACATGCTCCCGTGCAGCCATCAAGAAGCAATGGCGATCGGGCTGGAATGGAATGGAACAGGTATCGAATCCACCATGGGGCAAAGCTCAATCACCGGATCGATCGCCGGGCTTGAACCAGTGGATTTTATCCACCAGCAGGGCTTTGGCCTGTGCTGGTGAAAGCTTTGAGGCAAAGGCGGGCATCCTTTCATCTTCAGGAATGTTCTGGTCATCAACACCTTCGAGGATCGCCTTGAGGAGGCGGACCTCCGAGGGAGAACTCTTCCAGTAATCTTCACTTGAGAAATCGGGGGTGGTTTCAAGATACCCGGATCCATCTCTCCCATGGCAGTTCTGGCATTCCTTTTTGTAAAATTTTTCCGAATCGAAACCGGGTTCGGGTTCGACCTCCCATAAAGCGACCTCTTTGAAATGACCGGACTGGACATCCTGCCAGACAGAAAGGCCCGATAAACCGCATACCGCTGCAAGAAGGAGCAGGGAAACCAGGATGACCGCCTTGCGGTGGTTCCTTGCCCCATTGTCAATCCATGGAATCAGGACAAGAAAAAGGAGGATCAGGTGAGGGATCAGGACCGATCCGATAAATTCCCAGGGGGGAGGACAATATTTGAGAGTCTCGAACAGCCAGCGGAAATACCACTCGGGCCGTGCCGGATAGGTCTCCAACGGATTGGCCACAGCCCCCAGCTGGACCGGCATGCATACCGAAAAAACATATAAAGCCAGAAAGACCCCAGCTCCACACAAAGCATCCCGCCAGGCCTGTTCCGGCCAGTAACAGCAGGCTCCAGAAATTTCATCCTTCCCTGACCGCAGGAAAAGAGTGGTCGATAGATACAACAGGAAAAAGGCCATCAACATCGATGGCAGGAAAAGGGCATGGAGCGCATAAAAGCGGGTCAAAGCCAGGTTTCCGATTTCGGGCCCCCCGAGCGCAATCGATTTCAGGATCGGACCCAGAAGAGGAACCGACCCTAGAATCGATGTTCTGACTTTGGTCCCCCAGTAACCATATTGGTCCCACGGAAGCAGATAACCGGTCGTGGCGATGATGATCAGAATGCCGCCCATCAACAGGCCCAGAACCCATTTGATCTCATTGGGTGTGCGGTACCCGCGGGCCTGGATCCTCTCCACCAGGCAGAGAAGCAGCAGGGCGGCGATCAGATGGGCGCCATAAGCATGAAGGCTTCTCAGCAGGTGGCCGGCGGTGGTCTCCTGCATCTGGTATTTGACACTCGGATAGGCTGCCGACACCCCGGGAGAGTAGGACATCGAAAGGAAACAGCCGGTTATTCCTTCGAAAATCGTCAGCGCAATCACCAGAAAGATCAGAGTTTTCCGGAGTGAGGGTTTTCCCTCGAGCGGGAGTGCAGTAAAAAGGGGGAGGATGCGCCTCCCCCCGGTCCGTTGATCCATCCAGTTTACAAACTTCGAAAACTTCCCCATCAGCCCCTCAAACCTCGACCGGCTCGGGGAGGTTCGGACGGAAGTTCACCCACCGGCAATAAATTTGGCCATCCCGGATCTGTGTGGGGAGCGGATCGAGGTTCCGAGGAGAAGGGCCTCTCAGCCTCGCCCCATTATCTTTCCAGAAAGATTGATGACAGGGGCAGTGGAATTGCTGTGTCCCACTGTCAAAATTGACCGGACAACTCAGATGCGGACAGACCGAAGAAAGAACCATCGGGGCTTCATCCCG
The DNA here is from genome assembly GCA_001567115.1 of Candidatus Hinthialibacteria bacterium OLB16. Lineage (GTDB taxonomy): Bacteria > Hinthialibacterota > Hinthialibacteria > OLB16 > OLB16 > OLB16. The sequence goes on from LMZT01000162.1 coordinate 6,772, forward strand.
GTTGAGAACAAAAACAGTCTGTTCCTGAATGCGCCTCTCCCAGCCGTCACGAACCACCAGGTGAAGGGTTCTGACCGATACGGAACCAGAGGGAAAATCATCGACCGTTCCGAGAAGGTGCCATTCATCATCCGGAGCGGATTTTCGCAGACAGGTGACAGGAGGTGCCCCACCCCCGGAACCAGGGCCAGGCCAGACAGGATCCCCCACGAGAAGAATGTCAATGTGGACTTCAGAACACCCCTTCTTTCCATGGCAGATTCACTTTACTTCGGGGGTGCCCCACCGTGAAGGTGGGATTCCATCCAGGTCCCGGGCGCGAATCCAGCCGCCCCAGAATGTCTCCTTGTCCAGGATTCGGGCCGGATATTCGGGAAAGGTTGATTGCAATGCCTCCTGCAGAACCCGGAAATAGAAGGAAGACCCCTGCACCAGCCCGCCGGCAGAGACAATCACGGTCCCTGGGGGGAGGTCCGCTTTTTGAATCAGGCTGCCCACACAACGGCAGACCTTCTGCACCTGCCCTTCCACAACCGCACACGCGGCCGGCTCCCCACTCTCTGCGAGAGAGAGGACCAGAGGCGCAAACCCAGCCCATTCAGAAACCTCGGCCGAAGCCCGGTAGAGCTCCCCGCGAAGCGCCTGCACAGAGGCAAATCCACCTGCATCGAGGAAACACCTGCGCCATGTGGTGTTGTCCTCAAGGCCATCTTCAATCCGGAAAATCTGGAGCAATGCCTGCCGGGCAATTTCAAATCCGCTGCCTGCATCTTCGAACAAAGCTCCCCACCCTCCTGTACGGTGAAGGTTTCCCTCCTGGTCACGGGCGAAAAAAACACTTCCGGTTCCCAGCAGGCACAACACCACCGGTCCGGTTTCAGCTGCCGCCCGGAGCGCCATGTGCCCATCGGATTCAATCAGCCAGGGAAATGGAGATCCGCCATTCGCCAGGGACTGAGCCAGCAAATCACAGTCTTCTTTCCTGCCCAGGCCCGCAAGCCCGGCACTGGCGATACAAATCTCCTCGAGGGTTTTCTCCTGTCCTGCTGCCAGGCGTGCAGCCGATTCTATCAGCAGCTCAGCCCAATCTGTCTCACTCAATGTCAGTGGCAGGCCCTGCTGACGGCTTCTGGCAATGATTTCACCGGCTCGATCGAAAAGGATCAGCCTGAGGTGGGTCCGCCCTCCATCCACAACCAGGATCAGTTGGCCGGAGGTGCCGGTGTTTTGAGAGTTTCGATCCGGTGCTGGAGTTCCGAATTTTTCTGTTTCCATTCCTGCAGTTCCTTTTCGAGCGCCCTTTGCCTTGCTTCCCTCTCCATCGAGAGCCGCTTCTGCAGATCGGGGAGTGGTTCTTCCCGGGGAAGATAATCCGACCAGGGGATCACCTGATACAAAGCAGCCGCCAGAAGCAGTAACGCCAGGATGCCGACCAATACCTGCAGTCCATCAGAGAAAGGTGGCTTGCGGCGCTTACGGCCCATTTCCTGGGGTTCCGGGGATCGAATGTTCCGGTTGGAGGTTTATATTCACCTCGCGAAGGTCTTCGATTGTGAAAGGCAGGCAGTCAACGATGAAATCAAATGGGGGGTACTCCCACCAGCGTGGTTTGATGTATTCCACATGATAAGCGGGCCGGTAGCCCTTCTTCATGCAGTAGATGGAATAGCCGCAGGCGATGGATTCGAATTCATATTCGACAGGGGTGAGCTGAAGCCGGTGGCGATCTTTGTGGAACTCGGTTTCATCCTCATTCAAATCTTTTTCACGTTTGATTTTCTCATCGATTTTTCGTGCCAGGGGGCGGTCACTGTCCTCCAGTCGCACGACCTTTCCCTGAACATAAACTGTGGCTCCACCGGGATTGGTCGATACACGCATCAGATTCCTGCGGCACCCCGAGAGGAGAAGCGCCAGAAAAATCATCACAAAAATCGGCAATCTGAATTTCACAGAGGCGGACATGGGAGGGAGTTTAACGGATTTATACCATGGATGGAGCACCATCGCCATGAATTCTTCATCGATCCCCTTAATTCGATCCGGCTGATTTGGAAAGATAGAGCATCATGGCCCGACCCGATCCCACTGCCCCCGATTCCTGCCCTGTCTGTGAATCCAGAGAGATACGTGCAGGCGGCATTTTCTCTTTGCCGGGATTTATCCGGTGCAGAAACTGCGGACTGCATTACCGTAAAGATTTGGACAGCATCCTCCAGCCCAACCAGGTTTATGAGTCCGATTCCAGCTCGGTTCAGCGCCTCATCGAAGAAGAACCACTGAGGAAATCCTATTACCGAAGCCAGGCGGATCGAATCGAATCGGTAGTGGATTTCAGGGGATGCCTGCTGGAAATCGGCTGTGGCTGCGGGGGACTTCTGGCGGAGCTGGCATCCCGGGGGTGGAGTGTGGAGGGCATCGAGCCTTCTCCGTTTCTTTCTGCGGTGGCGGAAAAACAGATTGGAAACCGGGGAATCATTCATAAAAAAGACTTTATGGAAGATGGCGGATCGCACTGTTCGAGAACATACCAGGTGGTCATTGCAATCGATGTTCTCGAGCACCTGGTGGCCCCGCAGGTGTTCATTCAACAGGTTTCCGGGATGCTCCCACGGGATGGCATTCTCATCCTGCAGACACCGAATGTAAAAAGCCTGAGAAGATTCATCCAGGGTGCCGGATGGGAGCAGTACCGGCCCGATGAGCACCCACTGCTGTATTCCTCAAAAACCCTCCGCCATATCCTCACTCGGGCCGGGTTCATTATGCTCCACATGAAAACCATCAGCGGCACAGCGGTGGAATCCAATGGGCGCAGCCGTTGGCTGAGAGGAGTTCAGAAAGTGTTAAATTCACTGCATGGGGGAAATACACTCTGGGTTGCATGCAGAAAGGCTGCGATATGATTCATACGGTAACTTTCAATCCCAGCATCGATGTTACCATCCGCCTCAAGCGAATCATTTTCGGCCAGGCTCATGTTCTGGAGCCGCCGCTCGAGGATGCCGGGGGAAAAGGGATGAATGCGGCACGCGCCCTTCAGGAACTGGGGATGCCCGTGACCGCCTGGGCCTTCATCGCCGGAAGCCGGGGGGAGCACTGGCTGAAGCTGGCAACTCGAAGTGGCATCCCGCTTTATCCGGCATGGCTCGAGGGTGAAACACGTCAAAACTTTAAAATTTTTGAGGAGGATTTGTCGCGTCAGACCGACCTCAACTTTCCGGGAGTGCTGTTTGATCAGAAGGCCTGTCAGAATTTTCTCCACCAGATAGGCGAGAGCCTCAATCCAGGGGATATCGTCGTACTGGCTGGCAGTGTACTGCAGGAAACACCGCCCGTGTTCTGGAAGAAACTGGCGGAAGCAGTCCAGGGATGCCAGGCCATGCTGGTGGTGGATATGGCGGGACAGGCGCTCCGGGAGATCGCGAAATGGGATCCCTGGCTGGTTAAAATCAATCGAGAAGAGTTCAACGAATGGATGGATAAAGGCTTTCGGAACCTTGCAGCCATACAGGAGTTCCTCGAAAAAACCAACCCGCTTCTTTCCAGCCACCTGGTCGTGACCGATGGCCCTCATGGAGCACTGCTCAAAAGCAGAGAGGGTTCCTGTGTGGTCATCAATGCACCCAAGGTCAAGGTGGAGGGGACAGTCGGAGCCGGAGATGCCTTTCTGGCGGGACTCCTGACCGGCTGGATTGGCTCCAGTGGAATATGGCAGGAAGCAATGCGCTGGGGCATGGCGACAGCCACAGGCGCGGTGATGATGGCTGGGACTCGCTTCCCGGACAGAGAGTCGGTCGAGGCCATCCTTGAGAAATACCTCAGCCCATCAGATGCCCAGGATTGACTGCCCGCCATCCACAGGCAGAAAAACCCCGGTTGCAAAATCGCATCGACAGAAAAATTCGAGGGCATCGGCGATCTCTTCGGGGGTCCCGGCACGCTTGAGCAGGTTTCTCTCGATAACCGCCTGGCGTTGCGCTTCGGTATACTCTTCCGGAAAAAGCACCGGCCCGGGGCCGATGGCATTGACCTGCACCTGGGGGGCAAAGGCCTTGGCCAGGCCAGCTGTCAGAGAAACCAGACCGGCCTTCGACACACAATAGGGGATTCGTGAAACCCAGGGAGCCTGCCAGCTGATATCGGCGATGTTGATAATCTTCCCGGCCCCATTCTGAACCATCGCCGGCCCCAGCCGTTGGGCCAGCCAGAATGGCCCCAGAAGATTCGCACCAAGAGCAAAATCCCACTGTTCCCTTTCGATCGACGGCAGGGAGACACGCTGGAAATTAGCGGCGGAGTTCACCAGGATGTGGAGGTTTCCTTTCCATGCCAGCGCCTGATCCGCCAGCAAGCGTGCCTGCTCTTCATCCGACAGATCAGCCTGAAGGACGAGGGCTTCCTGCCCTTTTCCGGCAATGGCAGTTCTCAGAGATTCAGCCTCGGCTCTGGAGGTGTGGCAGTGGAGAACACAATGGCAGCCCAGATCAGCCAGACGAAGAGCCAGCACTCGTCCGACCCTTCGCGCCGAACCGGTAATCAAGGCAACTTTTCCTGAGAGATCCATCAGATTCGAACCTCGATCCATCGGCGGGTTTCGCTGCTTTCGATGGCGCTGAACACCATCGCAAGACTCCTGATATTATCGGTGCAGATGGTTTCCGGTGCTTTTCCGGTATGGATGCAGTCGATAAACTCTCGCACCACACCGGCATGGCCGCCCTGTTTATCGGGCTGGAGCTGGTCCGGCAGTGCGAGGGATTCGAGTTCGGAGTGAAATCCCCCTGCAGCCATCACTTTCTGCCCGCGGAAAACATCTCCTCCATCCCAGGCAATACATCCATTGGCGCACTGAATCCGCCAATCGGACTCCCAGGTGGTATTCAATCCCTCACAGCACCAGCTGCCCCGATAGGTGTAAACAACTCCATTGCTCATTTCAAACAGCGCCACAGCAGAAGCGCCATGATCATACCAGGAGCCTTCCGGGTTCCAGTCCCTGCAGAAGACCGAGACCGGGTCGGCCTGGATGAGGAAACGGGCTGCATCGAAGGTATGAATGGCCATGTCGAGAAGCAGGACATGCTTCATCCGGTCACGGAACCCGCCGAAATGCGCACCGATATAAAAATCCGAATTAACCGTGCTGATCAAACCCGCAACACCGGTTGCAAGGTATTCCTTCAGACGCCGGATACGGGGATCGTAACGGCGATTCTGGATGACAGCATAGATTCGATCCGCTTTTTGCGCCGCCTCGACCATCCTGCGGGCATTGTCCATGCTGTCCGCCATCGGTTTTTCCCCGAGGACATGGCAGCCAAAGGACAAGGCTTCCAGGGTCACATCGACATGCGCCTCAGGGACAGTGATATCGAAGACGATATCGGGACGAGTTATTCCGAGAACTGTTTTGAGATCCGAACCGATAACTGCATCTGCAATCTGGAACTCTTCAGCCCGAGCCTTCGCGCTATCCTCGCGGATATCCACCAGGCCAACCAGTTCGATTCCTTCGACTTCCGGAAGAAAGCGAAGCCACTCACGGCTCATTTCACCACAACCAACCAGCACTGCCCGCAGGTGATTCCGCATGATTGCCAGCCCCTCATCCAGGAATGAATAAAATAGACTAACAGCCAGAATAGGTGCTGTCAGGATAAACGGCTCTTGGGTAGAATCTCTGCCATCGAGGGGATGGAGTTGAGTTCTCTGAGCAGCCTGGGAGGCAATTGAACCCGGCTGAGAGATAAAGAAAAACCGGGGGGGAGCATTTCTTTGGAATACCGACAACCTGATTTTGGGCGGAGCCTGATGGCGGTGCGCCGCAGCCAGGGGGGAGACCTGGCAACCCGAAAAGGCCTGGCCTCCGCTCTGGGCATCGCCAAAGAGCTGCTGGTTGACATCGAGGAAGGCAAAGCTTCTCCCCCTGATTCAGTGATCCGGTGGTTCGAACAGGAGATAAAAAAGGAACTTCCTCCGCCGCGGGGGTCTCGTGGGGGTGTGCTGGAGTATTTCCTTTCGGCTCAGCAGTTCCAGCCGGACCAGAGAATTCTGGACCTGCCTTGCGGACCCGGGTGGCTCACCTGGGAACTCCGCCGGAAGGGGCTGGATGTCACAGCAGCGGATCTGTTCCCGGATACCTTTCAGGCAGGTGAGCCGGCGGCAGTCCAGGTGGATATGAATTCACCTCTTCCATTCCCAGGCGATTCCTTTGATTTCATCATTTCTGCGGAGGGTGTCGAGCATCTTGAAAACCCCTGGCAGGCATTCCGTGAGTTTTACCGAATCCTGAAGCCGGGAGGGAAACTCCTTCTCTCAACACCAAATTATTCAAATATCGAACGGCGTGTGTCTTACCTGCTCAAAGGGTCGGCGGCACGCCCCCCTCTTCCGGTTCATCGCCATCGTGAGATCCCCTTCAATGATCCACCGCATCTCTCCACTTTTCCGGCATGTTACTGGAAACTGGCGGGGGATTTCGCCGGTTTCACACTGGAAAAAATGGATACCTGCGCGGCACACAAAAAACAATGGTTTTTTTTTCCCTCTGGCGCTGCTGATCAGCCTGATGGGAAAATTCGCCAGGGGAAATACACGAATCCGTTATGAAATGGAATGGACTCAGAGCATGGCGCACCTTCTGGGTGGACGATCTCTGGTCATGATCCTCAGAAAGAGGTCGAGAATCGAAGCCTGACCGGGGAGGTAAAAAAACGACAAAATGAGTGTCATCCAGCCCGGGATGGTGTTATGCTCATCCTCGCCATTGGGGGGAAAGATTCCGGCACAAGGCGGAAGAGTGAGGATAAAACTGTCATTCACCGGCGATCACACATCGAAAGGGGAGCAGCGAAGGGGTGGAAGAATATGTTGTTTGTGTTCTCTGTGGATTGAATCGGGCGACACTTCATCTGGATGAGGTCATCCAGGGAACACTTCATACCACAGCGCACCTTTGTGATGACTGCTGGTACCGTCTTGGGATCCGCATCCCTCTGGGAAATATCTGGAAACACATCAACCGTCACAAACAAAATCCTTTTCCTCCCATGCCGGATCCGGTTGCTGAGGTGAATGCACTCCTGGCGGATGAGGATCTGGGAGAGCTGCTCGATCCAGGTTCACTGGCGGTTGCCGAGCCGGATGAACATCCAATCGATCTGCCTGATGAGATCGAGAAGGTGCTTCGGGAAAGTGACGAATCCAAACAGCACCATGAGCCTCCTCTGCAGCTCCCCGATGGGGACCTGCCGACTCCATCAGAGCCGCCTCAAAAACCGGGCATGGAGGCAGTTCATATCGGTGAAATTCATTCAACCCTGGTGAGCCTGATTCCCATGGATCTCCTCCAGCGCTGCAAAGCGATCCCGATCCGGCTGGAAGGCTCCATGCTCACTGTGGCGATTGCAGATCCTTTCAACAGCCTGGGAATCGCCAACCTCGAGATGTTTCTGGAGCAGATCGAAATCCTGCTGAAAATTGCATTTGCTGACGAAAAAGAAATTCTCCGTGAGCTGGACAGGCACAACCAGCCTCCCCGAAGATTCGGTTCTCTGTCGTAAAACCTGGAAAGGATTTTGTGAATGTCATCGATTCGGACAGTTCTTGATTATGCAACCGCGAACAAAGCGCGTTATGAAAACGATTTAATCGAATTTCTGAAGTTTCCCAGCATCAGCGCTTCTCCGCAGAGCCGTACAGATATCCTGCAATGCGCCGAATGGCTGGCCGGGAGATTCAGGGCTGCCGGATTGGAAACAGAAATCACTCCCCACCAGAGGCTGGCCTGCGGTGGTGGCCCGCACAGGCCCACTCAAACCGGAGCGGCCCACGGTTCTGATATATGGCCATTATGATGTCCAGCCAGTCGATCCAGTGGATCTGTGGAAAACACCTCCCTTCGATCCTGTCGTAAGGATGGTGTGGTGTATGCACGCGGCGCGACTGATGACAAAGGGCAGCTCCTCACGCATCTGCTGGCTGCAGAGGCCTGGATGAAAACTATCGGGGATATTCCACTGAATCTGATCTATCTGATCGAAGGTGAAGAAGAAATCGGCAGCCCCCACCTCGAGGAATTCATCCTCGAGCATCGAGAGAAGCTTCAGGCCGATGTTGTGGTGATTTCCGACACCAGCCAGTTCGGCCCGGAAATGCCGGCTTTATGCTATGCCCTGCGTGGTTTGACCTATATGGAATTCATAGTCACTGGCGCCAACCAGGATCTGCACTCAGGCATGTTTGGGGGCATTGTCCCGAACCCCAACCAGGTGGTTGCGGCCATTGTGGCGGAGATGAAGGGGCTGGATGGGCGGATACGAATCCCGGGATTTTATGATGGAGTGAAACCGCCTGAAGGCTGGGAAGTGGCGGAATACGAAAAGCTTCCCTGGAATGATTCCGATCTGGCGGCACAGCTCGGCCTGCCAGGCCTTTCTGGTGAAAAAGAATACCCGGCCCCGGTTCGGCGCTGGTACCGCCCGACCCTGGATGTCAATGGGATGTATGGGGGATATGCCGGAAAAGGGGCAAAAACTGTCATCCCTTCGATCGCGGGCGCCAAGGTCAGCATGAGGCTGGTTTCCGGTCAGAACCCGGAAAGGGTTGCAGAGCTGTTTGAGGCCTTTGTCCGTGAGCGAGTCCCGGATGACTGCAAAGTTGAGGTCATTCGTTATCAGAACTCCCCGGCCATCATCATTCCGGTCGATCATCCAGCCATGCAGGCCGCCAAAGTTGCCTTCAGGAACGGTTTCGGGAAAGAGCCACTCCTGATCCGGGAAGGAGCCTCGATTCCAATTGTGGCTTTTTTTGTGGATACAATGAAAATGCCCTCCATTCTGTTCGGCTTTGGTTTGCCGGATGATAACCCCCATGCGCCCAACGAAAAGTTCACCCTTGCGGATTTCCATCGTGGAATCGCCACCAGCGCCCATTTCATGGATGTGTATTCAGAAGCTGCGGGATAAGGACCATTCGCTCCGGGGCTGTTCGAGAGAGAGAGACCTGCTGCGCCGGGCAGTGAAATGGGGTATCTGTTTCTTTGCTGTGATTCTCTTTACCGGATGCCATGCCAAGCGGACCTCCCAGAAGGACCGCCCTCTGGAAACCCTCAATACTATTGTCAGTGAGGTTGTCCTCCACCGCCACACCGACACATACCGCCTCCCAATGCCGGCAGATGCTGAAGGCAAGAATCTGTTCGCCAATGCGATTGCCCGGGTGAATGCCTGGGAGAAGGTTCATCCCGGGCAGTTCACAGACATCATTTCATACACCAGGGGAATCTGTTACGAAAAACTGGGCAACCTCAAGGAATCTGCCGATGAATACAGCAGGGTTCAAAGCGGTGATCCGGAACTGATTGAAAATGCCAGAAAGAGACTGGTGGTGCTGAATGAATTGCAGGAAGCATTCCGGCCTCCGCTGATTGCCAGCGATCCTGAGGAAGCGGCCAGCCTGGTTGGAGCCGCCCGCGACCGGATCGCTTCGGCCATCCGGAAATATAAGGGAACGGAATGGGACAGCCTGGTGATGCTGTGCGCAGAAAATCGTGCGGTCGAAGAGTTTCTCGACCTTCAGACCCGACGCAGCCAGGTGGGGGAAGCAACCTACCGTCAGGCCATCGAGTCCTTGATCGAGAGATTTTCTGACAGCAAACGCATCATGGAGCACCAGTTGAGATTGGGCATCTACTACGAAGAAACAGGCCGGGAATGGATCGGGCGTGCCGAATATGGCCATGACCTCAATGCCTGGAAATATGCTCAGCAGACCATCGATAAAGCCATTGAAATTTATGTCCGCATTGCGCAAGCTGATGGTTACCCTGAGAAACGTGAAGCCCAGGCGCGCCTGGATGCTGTCGAGGAGCTTGCCCGAAAGATCGATAAAAATGTCTAGGGTTCTGCCGATTCTTATTTTCCTGCTGGTTTCCGCGATCCAGGCGGAGGAGATGCTGCCGGCGGCGGTGCATGATGCACTGGCCGGGGCGCTGGTCGAAAACCACACACGAGTCAGCTCCATCCGTGAAGTCATTCAGGGCGACAGCGAAGACCATCCCGACCGGTACAATGCTTTGCTGGATGACCTGGCAGTGCTGGAAATTCTGTCAACCACCCGCACCACAGAAGAAAAAGGCAAAGCCCTCAAGGCTTATGCTTCGAAAATGAATGACCCGGTATCCCGGGAAAGGCTTTTGAACCTCTCCTCGCGTGTCAATGATGTCGAGCTCAATGATCTGATTCGAAAACGAAAGATCAATAAAGTGACTGGATTTTTCAACCGTGCCTGGCAGACCACATCGGAAGTCATGACTGGCCAGCCACGGGCGCTGGCTGTTGCAGGAACGGATGCCTTTTTCGCGGTTACAGGCAAGTCCGAGCCACAGGCAGTGGATAAAAAGATCGCCTATCTCGCACGCCTCAGAGAGGCCGGGGGAGATGCCTCTCCCGAGGAGCTGGAACAGGGGCGGCAGATCATCTCCAGCCTCGAACAGAAAAAATCCAGGGCCTTGCTCAAAAGCTGGAAAGAATCAATCAAGGAATCCGAGCGGCTCGGAGAAACAGGCCGAGTGTCCCGCCTTTGCAGAATTGGAACCAACCTCTGGCCTGAGGAGCAGCAGTGGTTTAGCGACCATGCCCCGGCCGAAGGGAAACCCGATGCACCAACCGGGGAGGTTGCGGCCGAGGCCCAGGCCATCGATGACCCTTCGGTCATGATCTTGAGGCGCAAACTGGTTGAGAGTGAGAAGGAATCAAAAGAAATTTCTGTCGATCCAGCCCGTGAACCGATCGAGAATGCCTATGCGGTCCGGCGCAGCAAGACTTTCAACTACCTGCTGTTTGGAGAAACTGGAATCGGCCTCAACACACATGGGGTGGCGCGATCGGTGGCGCAGCACGGAGCCGATGCGCCGGCTGCCATCGGCCTGATCCAGGGCGCCCAGACAGTGCTGCGGAGTGTCACACTTCTTTTTGGCAACCAGCTCGGCATCGAGCAGGCAATTGAAAGCTATGCAGAGGTGAATCGAAAGACCCCTGAAGCGCTCACAAAAAAGGATTACCAGGAGTGGGCCGACCTCTGCTGCAAAGCGGGCCGTTACAAAGAAGCCCTGGATATCCTGAAAGACCACCAGATTTCAGATCCGGGCCGTGAGCACAAGTACCGCAGCAAATGGGGAAGCGCGATTCTCAAACGGTGCGAGGATTTGCCGGCGGGTGCAGACCGATTCAATGCCTTGAAGTTTATACTGGAGAACCTGGCCGATACCTCTGCGGCCAGCAAGGCGCAGCAGCTCCTGCTGGAAACCCCTTCAAGCGAAAAAGCGCTGGTACAGGTCAAGAAAGTGGATCTGGTGGAATTTGAGCCCCTGCTCCATCAGGCTGGTTTGAGATTCCAGAAAGAATGGTGGGATGGGCAGGAAGAAAATGGGGAAATCAATGACGAGGGTATTTTCTGGGATACAGAGGGGATTGTCTGGTTTCGTGTGGGGAAAAAGAGCGGTTGGAGGAATATCCGGCAGGATCCCGAACACCTCCAGGCATTGAATGGGGCCTTCACCCGGATTGAGGATGAATCCCTGGCGCGCCACCTTCTTGAAAAGAGACGCGGCAAGCGTAAATTCCCGGTTGAAGTTGAAGGCGCGCTCGGCCCGGACAGCACCTATATGACCCCAAAAATTGTCCAGTATGAAGTCAATGAGGATGAAGAGGGCCTATTTCAGTAGACTCTCGACTTCGATCTGGGCGATCTCAATTTCCATTCCATGGCGTGATATCAAGAACATCGATGGTTGTTGAATCATTGCCCATGTTGAAGACGAAGGAATCTCCTGGTTTGCGCCCCCAGAGAGCCTGCCCGAGAGGGCTTTCATAAGACAGAACATCCTTGTCCGGGTTGGATTCCCAAGGCCCGAGAAGAACAATCCTGCGCTCAGAATCACCCATCTGGATGTGCAGTTGTGCCCCGAATAGAGCGGCTTCCGAAGCGAATTCTTCCTGCCGGACCGAAGTCGCCCGGGCGATGTCCAGCTGAAGCTGGTTCATCACCGAATGAAGCTGCCCCAGGCGTTCCTTCGAGGCGTGGTACTCCGCATTTTCACGCAGGTCACCAAGCGCCCGTGCTGCCTCCATCTCGCTGCGTGTTCGAGGAATTTCTTCCTCCTGAAGGCGTTTCAATTCCGCCTGCTTGTCAAAAAATGTCTGCTCAAGGCAGAGCAGCCGGGTCGGCAGTGGCGCAACAGACAGGGGTTCTTCGGTTTCCTGGGTGAGCTGGCTCAAATCAGAAAAGTGAGCGACGAGATACCCGGTGATTTCTTTTCGGATCCGGTCCTCGAGGCCAACAGCTCCTTCAGCGATTTTCCAGAGCTGGCGAGCGGTGGTGACATCGGTTTCGGTCATGATTTCACGCAGGCGTTTGAAGCTGGAGCGTTTGAGAATCTGGCGGATATCCGACATCTGGGCGCGCAGGACCTGGGAAGAATCTTTTTTCGATGTCCGGGAGCGGTAATTCAAAACTTCATGGAGGCCGACAAGGTGTTCGATGAGTGTGGGTCGTGTGATGCCTGCCTGCTCGGCCACCTCAGGGCCTGCCAGCAGGCGCCGTGAGAACCAGATGAACAAGCCGGCTTTGTCTCTGAAGAACGGGCGGACCCTGGTTTTGAAGAGGTCGTTGATGCGCCCCTCCTCATGTGTCTTGGCCACATGTTCTGAAACCAGGTCACGCAGGGAGTCCGGACCGGATTCCAGCAGGGATTCATAAGCATCCTGCAGCTGCTCCCCGAGCCTGTCCTCCATCAGGCGGAACCAGCGCAGCTGAAGGTTGACATTGCGCATCTGCACAAGGGCATTAACCGCACGGTCCAGATCCAGCAGGATTGGATCGATGATCTGGTCGAGATGGGCTTGATTGACCTCGACACCTGCCTGCTGAATGAGATCCCCGACAACAAAAACAGATTCTGCAGCCTCACTGTCCGACCGGGTCTGGGAAGCCTTTGAAACCAGGTCATTGGCCATCTGGTTGAGAATCTTTTTCTCGCAGCTGGCGCCGCGGTGTTTGCGGTAATCATCGAGGATATCAAGCCTTCCTCGCAGGGTTCGGCATTCACGGAATCTCCGGGCGTATTCTTCATCCGGGGTTTCGGCGACCTCACGCATGGAGAAAGTTTTCAAAGCCCCACCGGTAACCTCGACGTAGTGATCATCCTTGAGGAGTTTCGAAGCTGCCGACCACCATTTGGCCCAGCTGGCTTCAGGGACAGGCTTGTCCAGAAGGGCATCCTTGATGTCTTTGGCATTGGCTTTATACCCCATGGAGACCAATGCGGACTTGACAAGGCCGACCGGGTCATCGTCCACCATCTGCCTGAGTGCTTCTTCACTCTCCAGGCGCATCGCACGCAGGTCATTGGCCGGGATAGGCGCCAGGGACTTATCGGCCATTTCGAGAGTCAGCATGTGGTCTCTCTTTTTGGCGAAGTCGATGACGACCCGCTGCTGGGCCGGTTCGACCCGCTTCACTTTTCCCGCACCCCAGCCATTGTGGTAGAAATACTGGCCTTCACCGAATTTGAGGTAACGGTCCAGGTTCTGCATGGCAGCAAACAGGGAATCCCCAGTCTTGATATTGGCGAGGTCGATCAGCTTGTCCAGGTCAGGACGATCACCATAGGACTTGCGGTAAGCTTCAAGAAGGGTCTGGCGGAAACTGTCCTGGCGATCCGGCAGATACTCGATGATGAGGCGAAGGCAGCTGAGATTATCCCCCGGATCCGAATCACTTGATTCCACATAAATCAGAAGCAGTTCACCCGCACGCTCCTTTTCCCTCCTGCTGGCAAGGCGCTGCGCATAGCTGATAAAATCTGCGGCTCGAACAGTCCCGATATCGACCAGTTCCAGCCATATCTCCTCGACTTCGGCAAGGTTTCTCCGGTCAATCGAAATGGTCAGGGCCTGATCCAGATACTTGACGGCATCCGAATCCCCTCTTTTTTTGAGGGCGATTCCGAGTTTGGTGGAATACGGGCAGATTTCATGATGCCGGTCAACCAGGATTCGCCAGATGGCCATGGCCTGGTCAACCTGATCGATCCTTTCACAGGCTTCCGCCAGGCTCCTGAGAGCGGCGAGGTCACCGGGATCTTTTGAAAGAATTTCCTGAGCGATGGGGATGATTTCGTTCCATTCGCCTTTCTGGCGATGGTTGTTAATGATGTCCTTAGGTGTCATTGTCATTGTGGTTACTTGATAACCGAAATGGAAGTTTTTTTCCAGACTGTCACTCGGCGGCCCGGTTTTCAGGAATTGCCCGGATTTTGAGCCTGGATTCGCCGGGGAATAAGGAATCCATGGATCAGTCCCTGTTCGTTTTTTACATCCCGGGCTAGAATTTGATTAGAAAGGAGATGGGTCAGGTGGTTGAAGGATCTGGTGGAACGACACAGGAAGGAACGCTCCTCGAAGAAGCAGGGTTGACCCTGCGGAAAGAGGATCGCAGCCAAATTATCTCACCTGAAGAACGCCAGGATCTCGAAAATCGCCTGCAGATTCTTCTCGCCCGGATTCCACCTGAAAAAGACAGCCCTCTCGAATCACTGCCTCGAAAAGCCTTCGAATATGCCATGCAGGCCCATTCCGGCCAGTGGCGTGTTTCTGGTGAGCCTTATATCACCCACCCGTTGACAGTGGCAGAGATCGTCACCGACCTGGTCCCCGACCGTGAGACCCTCGCAGCCTGTTTATTGCATGATGTTCTCGAAGACACCTCTGTCAATGCAGACATGCTCCGGACCGAATTTGGAGAAGAAGTCGCATTTCTGGTTGAAGGGGTCACCAATGTCAGCCGCATCCGTTTCGGCATGCCCCACGAAAAGCAGGTCGAAAACCTGCGCCGGCTGCTGGTGGCCACCGCCAAGGACCTGAGGGTTATCCTGATCAAGCTCTGTGACCGTTTGCACAACATGCGGACACTCGAAGCCTTGCCGACCATCAAGCAGCGCCGAATTGCGCAATCAACCCTCGATATTTTCGCACCCCTGGCTCACCGGCTGGGGCTGGAAAGGATCAAAAACGAGCTCGAGGATCTCTGCCTGTATTATCTTCATCCCTCCATCTACCGTGACATCAAGCACAAGGTGGACGAACGGCTGGCGGCACGCCTCGATTACGGGCGCAAGGTGCAGAATATCGTGGCCGATGTGCTGGCGACCAATGGAATCGATGCGGAAGTGGAATGGCGGGTCAAGCACTTCTACAGCATTTTTTCCAAGATGCAGCGGGACAACAAGGATTTCTCCGAGATATACGACCTGACCGGAATCCGCATCCTGGTGGGGACAGTGGAGCAGTGTTATGCCAGCCTCGGGATGCTCCATGGAGTCTGGCCTCCTGTCGAGGGGCGGTTCAAGGATTACATCTCCAAACCGAAACCGAATGATTACCGCTCGCTGCATACCACGGTTCTTGGCCCGGAAGGCAGGCTGCTGGAAGTTCAGATACGGACCCATCAGATGCACCGGGTATGCGAGGAAGGGGTTGCCGCTCACTGGCGGTATAAGGAGCGGGGGCGCAGCAGCCGCAAACTGGGAGATGATGCAGTCTGGTTATCCCAGATGTCAGGCCTGCTTCAGGAAACCCGGGATCAGGATGAATGGTCCTATTCGATCAAGACGGATCTTTTTACAGATGAAGCCTATTGTTATTCGCCGAAGGGAGACATCATCCGGCTGCCGGCGGGATCCTGCCCGATCGATTTTGCCTACCACATTCATACCGAACTCGGGGACCGTTGCCAGGGAGCGAGAGTGAACGGGCGTTATGTGCCGCTTTCCTATCAGCTCAAGACCGGCGATGTGGTGGAAATCGAAACCTCAAAATCAGCGCATCCCTCACCGGACTGGCTCGGGCTGGTAAAAAGTTCCCGGGCACGCCACAAAATCCGGAATTACCTCATCGAAGCGAATCGTGAGCAGCTGATCGAACAGGGGAGGCTGATGCTGGGCCGGGAGCTGCATCGCCTGGGTGTCAATCCCCCCACTTTCTTCAGCTCGGATGCCTGCATGGAAATCATGGAGTCGCTGGAAATCCAGCACCTCGATGACCTGTTCGCGTTGATTGGTTTCGGACGCATTGCCACCAAGCAGGTGGTGATGCGCATCATGAAATCACGCGCCAGGGAGAAGAAGGTCGAAAAGCGCCCAATCGGAGAGACCCTCAAGGCAACCGACATCGATGACATGCTTTACCGTCTGGCACGCTGCTGCCAGCCGGTCCCTGGTGAAAGCATCGTCGGACTGGTGACACGCGGGCGGGGGATTTCAATCCATCGTGAAGATTGCACCAATATCATCAAGTTCCAGGGTGATCGTGCGCGTCTGATCCCGATTCGATGGGAAGAGAATGGCCAGGCGGGTTCTCAGGTCGAAATCACAGTCCACGCCAATGACCGTCAGCAATTACTGGCTGACATTACCAGCGTGATTTCCTCTCATGCAGTCGACATTCGTGGCAGCAATACAGTGAGTACAGATGATAGCAAGGCAATCCTGACTTTCACCATTCTGATACGGGACATCAAGCAGCTTCGCCGGCTGGCAACCAGTCTGATGGACATCCGCGGGGTGACCAATGTATCGCAGAAACGTGGATCGAGAACGATTCGATTGACCTGATAGAGCCGTCTGCTGCACTCAGTTCCTGGCGCCAGCCTGGAGCATCTCCTCAGCCAGACGCAGGCTTCCCTCGCTCGTCTCGCTTCCCATCATACGGGCCAGTTCTTCGAGGCGCGCCTGAGCTTCAAGCGCCACAATAGTGACCCGGGTGGTCTGGCCGCTGGCTTCCTTTTCAATCTTGAGATGATGGTCTCCCTTGGAAGCGATCGGAGCCAGGTGGGTGATGCACAAAACCTGGCGCTCATTTGAGAGGGACTTGATCTTGCCGCCGACCACCAGTGCCGTTTTCCCCCCATTCCAGAGTCGATTTCATCGAAGACCAGGGCATCGACGCCATCCACCCGGGCCAGAACCGCTTTGATGGCCAGCATGACGCGAGAGATTTCCCCCCCCGAAGCTACCTGGCGAAGAGTCTTCATCGGCTCACCCGGATTGGTGGTAATGCGGAAATGCACCATATCCCAGCCGGTTGAGGTAATGGGATTCTCCTCATCCTGGGGATAGCGCACCCGGTGAACATTCGGAGCGCTGGATGCATCCAGCCGGGCCACTTCAGCTTCAAAGCGGGCAGAAGGCATACCGAGCTGGCGCAGTTCGGTGGTGATCTCACCACACAGCTGTTTGGCAACCTTGCGGCGTTTGACAGTCAGATCCGCCGCCAGCCGCCCCAGTTTCTGGTTCAGCTGGTCCAGCTCCTTCTCCAGCAAGGCGCGTTCTTCATCGAAGTTCTCGAGTTTGTCGTATTCGGTTTTTGATTCGCCAAGGAACGCAAGGATTTCCTCGATGGAGTTTCCATATTTTCTTTTCAGGTTATGAATGAGGTGGAGGCGGGATTCAATTTCATCGAGCCGTCCGGGCTGGAATTCAAGGCCTTCCTGGTAACGGCGGATCAATGTGAGGAGTTCATCGATTGCAGCAGCCGCTGAATCAGCCAGTGACCGTGCAGGAGCGAGATCAGGATCACGCTGGCTGAGATCCTCGATCAGAGCCTGCACCTGGCCAAGCCCATGATCGATTCCAGGGGAGTCTTCAGCGCCTCCTTCGAGCAGAGAGAGAATCGCAGTTGAATTCTGGGTCAGGGCTTCGAAATTTCTGAGGCGGCGCCTTTCAGCAGCCAGTTCATCTTCTTCGCCGGGTTTCAGGTTTGACTGTTCAATTTCATTGACCTGGTAGCGCAGCTGGTCGAGGATGCGGTGGCGCTCCCTCTCCTGTGCGACCAAATCATCGAAACGCTGCCGGGTTTCTCTCCATTGCTCATAGATTGCGCCAAGCCTGACGACATCCTCATTGAGTTCACCGAAATCATCGAGAATGGTGAGGTAATTGCGCGGATGCAGCAATGTCTGATGGTCATGCTGCCCATGAAGATCCACCAGCAGATGGCCGATTTCATTGAGTGTCGCCAGTGTGGTGGTCGAGTTGTTGACATAGCAGCGATTTTTTCCGGCCTTGTTGAGTGTGCGTTTCAGGATGAGGGTTTCATCGACCTCCAGCCCGGATTGCTCGAGGAACTCGACAAAACGCCGGTAACCAGGCCTTTTCGCATCCAGTTCAAAAACAGCCTCGACTGTCGCCTGATCCTGGCCCTGGCGAATCAGGTCACTGGAGGCTCTCTCGCCAAGAACCATCGACAAAGCACCGATGACGATGCTCTTGCCGGCTCCGGTTTCACCAGTAATGACATTCAGACCCGACCGGAATTTGAGATCAGCCTGATCGATCAGGACATAATTGCGGATTGAAAGATCGGTCAACACGGGCCAGCTCCCCCTTTGGTTTTCGAATTCAAATCAAACCCGGCGATGAAATCAGGCAACGGTCTACCCGAAAAAACGAATACACCGGGAATAATAGTCAAAGAAGATGGATTTGTCAAATTTGTTTGATTTAGGCCGGGGTATTTTCTTTCGGGTTTGTCATTCCATCAGCCCGTTCAGAAAATGTAGAATGTCTCGACAGAAAACCTGAGCCATGACGAAACCCACCGTATATATCGACACCACAATCCCAAGTTACTATGTTGATACCCGCTCATCGCTCTTTATCCACATCAGGCGAACCATCGAATGGTGGGATATAGAGCGTCATTCATATCAGGTTTATACCGGCGGTTGGGCCTTTTTACTCCTTTGATCGTTACCCCACTTGAGTTAAGATTATAAAAGCATGACACCCGTGATGAATGAACCATGGTCTGATCCGGTGGTTGAGGAAGTTCGCTCAAGGGGGCGTGCATACACGACCCGTTTTTGCCATCAGATCCAGGAAATTTTCAAAGATTTAAACAGGCATCAGGAACTCCATCTGCATCGTTATGTTTGCCAGGTCTCCCATCCTGGCCAGGCTCATCCAAGCAGATCAGATGAAAAACTCTGATCGACTTTTTCTCTGAAAGACCCCGATTTTTCAAAATAGCTCAACAGCATTCCCACAGGGATTGTACCTCGCTGCAGTCCTGATTACCTTTCTGTCGAATAAAAAGGGAGGGAAAAGGACATGGCGGCAGAACGAATCCTGGTGACAGGCGGTGCAGGTTTTATTGGCTCTTTTCTGGTCGATCGACTGGTCGAGCAGGGGGAAAAGGTAACGATCCTGGATTGCCTGGATCCTCAGGTCCACCCTGCAGGGAAACCGGATTATCTCAACCCACATGCCGAGTTCATCCAGGGAAATGTCCTGGATCGAAATCTTCTGGCTCAGATCCTGAAGCGGGTTGATGTGGTATATCACCTGGCATCGGCGGTCGGTGTGGGCCAATCCCAGTACCAGATCGAACATTATGTCAGCGCCAATACCCAGGCCACCGCTGTCCTGCTGGATGTGCTGGTCAATGACAGGCCCGCGGTTCGAAAAGTGGTTGTGGCTGCCAGCATGTCCAGTTATGGCGAAGGACTCTATGAAGCCCCCAGCAATGGTGTAAGGCTGCGTCCCGGGTTGCGTCCGGAAGCACAACTGGCACGACATGACTGGGAACCGCGCCATCCTGTTTCCGGAGAGGTTCTTCACCCCATCCCCACTCCGGAGAGTGAGGTTTTTCAGAGCAATTCGATCTATGCGATGACCAAAGCCCATCAGGAGGAAATGACTCTGCTGATCGGCAAGACCTATTCAATCCCATCGGTAGCGACACGGTTTTTCAATGTGTTCGGGCCGCGCCAGTCGCTTTCGAATCCATACACCGGGGTGGCCGCAATCTTCATGAGCCGCCTGAAAAATAATCAGCCCCCGGTCGTTTATGAGGATGGCAACCAGACACGTGATTTTATTTCAGTCCATGATGTCGCCCGTGCCCTGGCAATGATCAAGGATAATTCCGCGGTGGATTATCAGGCTCTCAATGTCGGAACCGGAAAGCCCATCGAAATTGCCGAGGTCGCCCGAACGATCGCGCGTGTGTGCGATAAGCAGATCGAGCCGGACATCCAGATGAAATTCCGCAAGGGTGATGTGCGCCACTGCTATGCGGATATCACCCGAATCCAGACACTGCTCGGCTGGAACCCTCAGGTGAAATATGAGGAGGGGATTCGGGAGCTGGTCGCCTGGTCGGAAAAAGTTGAGGCGGAAGACCATTTTGAGCAGGCCTCCGCCGAGTTACGGGCCAAGGGGCTGCTCTGACCCGAAAGCCTCTGCACTTGAGATAAAATCCATTCCTTAAACACAATTCCACCCCTGCTTCTCGAAGGGAAAAATCCCTCTTTCAGGCCGGTTTTCCTTGCAGATCCATACCATTTCCTGTTTGAAGAGAAAATGCGAGTTTCTCCAGACGTAAACCGGTATTTCTAAAAATAATGCTTGACAAATCCACCCCTTGCCGTATGTTTATGGCGGAGCCTCACTGATATTTCGTTGCCTGGATTTTCATTGAGAACCTTAAGATACTAAAAAAATAAAGGAGGTGGTGAGAGGGCACACAGATGAAGGTCAATTCCCGGACATGCAGGCTGTTGTCCCGGAAGAATCTCGAACGGCGAGATAAATGATGATGGCATCAGATTGTAATCGGAGGTCGAACCAAATGAGATTATTCAGAACACTTTGCACAGTTGCTTTCATGCTTCTCCTTGTTATTGCGATTCCAGGTGCATCCGCAGTGGACTATCAGGTCCTCTGGGAAATACCCTTCAATAACACAGGAACATGGTCCCCGATCCAATTCCCGGATCTGCCTGGAGATACCGGGTCTCTGGCACAATCATTCCAGACAGCAACACCGATCGTTGGGATTCGAATTCACAGCCCCTCCTGGAGTGGCACGGGCGCTGGATACCGGATGCGCCTGTTCGCCTGGAACACCGATTATGCCACCTCCATTACTGGAACTGTTTTAGGTGAAAGAGTTCTTGTCAATTATCCGGACAATGGTGCCCATGAGCTGACCCTGCCAGCGGCTGTGCCGGCTGGATCTTACCTGCTGGTCACCGATCAACCGGTTCCCGGAACAGGTGCTGCAGGGCATTGGGGTTGGAATGCATCCACAGCGTATGGGAACCCGATTCCTTCGGCGTTTTCGAATGGTGAACCTGTCGATGGCCTGGTCTTCCAAATCCAGCTGGGAACCGCTGTTGAGCGAATTTATGAAACAGTTGAAGATTTCTTTACTGTGGGTGGCACAGCCCCTGCCTCATTGGCAGCTTATCCTAAAATCGGGCAGCGCTTCACAGCCACTCAACCCTTCGAAGGTGTCGAGGTGAACGGCCCGACATGGAGTACCAATGGCCAGAAAGGCATGACGATCCGCCTTTACAACTGGGCTGGATCCTATGCCGCCACTGTGGCCCAGACCCCGCTCCTGACCTCAGTTCTGACCGCCCTGAACGACAACTTCTGGCATCCCTGTGTTGGAACGACCACCTACCCGCCTGGGGTGTATTTCTTCGAACTTTCTGATCCGACCAACCCGGGGAACCCGGGGGATCTTCAGGTGGGCGCATGGATTGAAATGGAAAGCACCTATGCGGATGGCGAAGCTTATCTGAATGGTGTTTTACAAACCGGTGGATTTGTCTGGAAACGTGTATTCGCACATGAAAATCCAGGCGCATGGACACCCTTCGCTTTTGTAGGTTTCTACCCCGGGGCCAGCCTGGCCCAGACAGTTGAAACCACCGAACCAATCTATGGAATCGGCTTCCAAAGTCCCTCCTGGAATGGAACCGGCGCTGGTTACCGGATCGGGTTATATAATTGGAATACCGATTTTGATACCTCTTACAACGGAACTCCAATCAAAACCCAAACTTTCGCCAACTACCCTGACAATGGTACCAACAAGATGCTTCTGGATAATCCAGTTCCTCCCGGAAACTACCTGTTCATGACTGATGAACCGGTCCAGGGAACTGGCAATGCCGGTCACTGGGGATGGACGGGATCACCCTTCAACACGGGTGGAGATGTCCCCAATTCATACTTTGACGGGGTGAAAGGCACCGATTTCTATGATGCCCCGGTTTTCGATGTTTATTATGCAGTTCCAGGAGAGGGTGGACCGGATGTCAAGTCTCGTTCGGTTCGCAATCCTGCCAGCATTATTGAGTGGAGCCAGTACTGATCAAATCTGAAGGCCGATTCAGGAAAGGGCCGTGGGGCAAACCCCTGCGGCCCTTTTTGTTTCTTCCGTTGTGGCTGCTGGAATAGAAAGGACAGGCGCCAGGAAAACGCGATGGTTTATTCTTTGCGCAATCCGGAGGCGATGCTCTTGCTGCGTTCAATCGACTGTAAAGCCAGGTAATTCTCACCAAATTTATCGAGGTTGGCCAGCTCGATATCATACTGGTCGAAATGGCGCTCTTCATCCGACACCAGTTCTTCGAACAGTTTTTTGGAGATGGAATCGGCTTTGGAAGAGCACTCATTGGCCCACAGGTTATAGTCCCGGGCACTTTCCTCCTCCATCTTTGCAGCCAGCTGGAGCATTGATTTGACATCCACGAACTTCTGGGTTTTGGCGGATGTCTTCATTTCAACATCCCCTTTAAGGAACAGGATTCGTTCAGCCAGCTTTTCGACATGGATCATTTCTTCAATGGCGGTCCGCTTGAAGAGAGAAGCGAGCAGATCATAACCCTGATCATCACAGTGAAAATGGAAATACATGTACTGGTGCACCGCGGTCATTTCATCGGCAAGGGCTTTGTTGAGTAAAACGACACTTTCTTTGTGCATATCGGCGATCTCCTTTTCAGAAGGATACGGTGTGCATCCAGCCGGATCAAGGCGAACGGGTGCGGGCTGCCAGTTTTCGGTAGGGGCACAGCATGATGTGCCCAGGGAGATCACCCATTTTCCGAAGGGGCACGGCATGACGTGCCCCTACATGGCAGGGTCGAAAGAGGGGGTAAAAGGTGCGAGGCAGAATGAGATCTCGAGGCGTTTTTGAACCTTTTGGATGCAAATATTTCTGAATCTGATAAACATCAACGATGTATTTGTGCAACAATACGGAACTGGAATCGGTTGCCACTGCAGAGGGTGGAAAATTGGAAGGAGGCAGATGGAATGATTTCGTTCAGATCCTTTATGTCAGGCGTATTGATCCTGGTACTGGCCGCAATAACACAGGAGGCATATCCAGAAATGGCGGGTTCAACAGGTCATGATAAAGAGCCGGCCAAGCAGCTGGCAAATGAAATTTTTAATGCCGAAGGGACTTTTTTCTCTTTTCTCTCTGGAGAGAAGAAATCGGCCGAAATCATTCCTACCTGGAAGACCGAACGTTCAGAGAAAAGTCTCGATGAAAATCGAAAACAGTTGATACTGACCTTTGCCGAGCCTCAGTCCGGCCTGGTCATACAGGGTGAAGCGATTCAGTACACGGATTTCCCGGCCATCGAATGGGTTTTCAAGATCCGTAACGAGGGAAAAGAACCGACGCCGATTCTGGAGAACATCCTCCCGATAGACCTGGGTTTCCCGCTTTCACGTGAAAAAAAGGCAAAGGTGCGTTATGCCAATGGAAGCGAGTGCCGCCTGGATGATTTTGCGCCTTTCGTCATGTCGCTGGGTCCAAATGAGGATGACCCGCAGGCGGGATGGATTGGAGAAAAGAACCCCTTTCGCCTGGAATCCAAAGGAGGCCGTTCCTCCTGTGGGCGATTGCCTTTTTTCAACCTCGATCTGGGTACCCATGGGTGGATGGTGGCCATGGGATGGACCGGAGACTGGTTCATGGAGTTTTACCGGACAGAGGCAGAGGTCCGGATGCGAGGCGGGATGAAAAAGACTCACCTCTCCCTGCATCCAGGGGAGGAAATACGCACCCCGCGCATCCTGCTGCTGCACTGGGACAACCAGCCGATCGAAGGGCACAACCAGCTCAGGCAATTTCTCCTGAAACATCACTCCCCACAGATAAATGGCAAACGTGCAGAAGTGCCGATCGGGCTGGCCACCTGGGGGGGAAATTACATCAAGAACCATATCGAGCATGGAAAATGGCTCGCCGACAACCAGCTCCCTTTCGATCTGCTGTGGGTGGATGCCGGCTGGTTCGGAAATGACGAAGCGAAAGAAGGGGCCAATGTCTTCAACAGCCAGTGGGGCGCCTTTGTGGGGGATTGGCATCCGAATCCGGGATACTTCCCTGATGGGCTGGCTCCGCTCGGAAACTCACTCAAGCAGAACGGGTTGGGATTTCTGCTGTGGCTGGAACCGGAGCGAGTCTTCAAAGGGACCTCATGGACTCGTGACCATCCGGACTACCTCCTCGGTCCGGTCGGTGACAACTGCCTCTTCAATCTTGGAAATCCCGAAGCACGCAGGATGCTGGCAGATTTTCTTGCCGACCTCATCCAGAAAAATGGCCTGACCTGCTACCGGCAGGATTTCAACATGGATCCGAGACCATTCTGGGATGCCGCCGATGCCCCTGACCGGATCGGGATGGCTGAAATTAACCATATCACCGGGCTGTATGCATTGTGGGATGAGCTGCTCGAAAGATGCCCGAACCTCCTGATCGACAACTGTTCGAGTGGTGGGAGAAGAATTGATCTTGAATCGATTTCACGCAGCATCCCGCTCTGGCGCAGTGATGTGCAGTGCTGGCCAGGCTTTGGCACCACCGCCATGCAGGGGCAGACCCATGGGCTTGGCTCCTGGGTGCCTCTCAGCTCGGGTTGCTGCGACCGGGAAGACACTTATGTATTTCGGAGTGCTCTCGGCCCTGGGATGGTGCTGATCATGTATGAATTTGAGAAAAATATTCAGAAACATTTTTCGGTTGAATGGTTTAAGGACATGCTGGGACAGATGCAGCATGTTCGCCCCTATTTTACCGGAGACTTTTATCCGCTGCTGTCCTTTTCCCTTGCAGAGGATGCCTGGTCCGCCTGGCAGTTCAATCGTCCGGATCTGAATGAGGGAATGATCCTGGCGCTGCGCCGTCCGAAAAGCCCATTCTCAGCCATGCAGCCCCACCTCTCAGGGCTGGACCCGAATGGGAAATATGAACTGGAGGATATCGATACAGGGGCGAAGATGCAGGTCCAGGGCAAAGACCTGCTTGAAACAGGGGTGCAACTCCAGATTGACAATCAGCCCGGTTCAAAGCTTCTGGTGTACAGGAAGATTTAGAGAAGCCAGTTCATGAGGCAGCAGTTGCCGAGGGCGCATGGCCTTTCCTTGTCCCGAAAAGAACCAGGAGGGTCAGCCCCACTGCACAGGTGGTAAAAATCAGGCCACTGGGGGTGCGGCCTGTCCAGGGCAGCCAGGGAAAGGGAAAATTGAAGAAGGCATAGTTCAGGCTGAAATAAAGCCAGGTGGCTGCAAGGAGGGCGATGCCGGCGAATTGCCTGCATGACTGCCCGAGGTCCGCTTTCTTCTTGAAGTAAACCGCAGCGAGGACCGCCAGAGAAACCGGGAGGATGACATACAGAATCCAGCCCGCCTGAAGCGAAATCGACATCTCTTCATATCCAAGAGAGCGCAATGTCTTTCCGGCAATCGGCACCAGTGTCACCGGGAAGATCAAAAAATAGGGCCACCAGGCTCCGCCTGTCACAGCCACAATCGGAATGATCGCCAGGATCAATCCATTGTCATAGAGTTCCATAATGACAGGAATCTCGATGAACTCAGCGGCCACCAGTAAAAAGCAATGAACCACAAACAGCCCCCATTCCCAGGCAGAGGGAATTGAGTTGTGAGGTTCGGTTTCTGTGGGGAAATGGATCCGGGCACGATTCAGCCAAATCCCCAGCCCCAGCAGGCTTCCCATGATTGTCCCGAAAGTGATTTCCATCATGTTCCACCAGTTCATATATGGATCGAGGGAGACCCAGAATCCATGGTGAAAGACCTCCGGGTTCCAGGCATGGAAAGACTGCAGGCACTGCCCCAGTGGAAACCCGAGAGCACCACCGAGAAAGCCCCACAGCGCCATGTGAAGTGAGAGGCGGTCTTTACGAATGAGGGAGGCATAAACCACCAGCGCCACGAGAGCGAAGAGAAGCCCTCCCCAGTATTCATAACGTGGCTTGAGATCCACACCATCCGGGTTCCAGTACCAGGATTCTGAAAAATAAATTCCGGGAAGTTTTTTATTGGCAGGATCAAAGGGAGAGTTCAGCAGGAAAATCCCGGCCATGTAAGCCACCAGGAGCCCCCCCATCAGGAGCAGCATCTCTCGATAACGGTATTTCACACCCCCCAGGCCGATGCCCAGGAAAGCCCCGGCGAAGCTGATCCAGATGCCACCCTTGATCGAGAGTCCAATCATGCCCCACCGCCAGGCTTCCCAATGACCGATGAAATTTGCATTCTGTGTCAACCCGATGGTCTGGCCATAGGTCATCGTGCCCCCGATTCCAATGGCGGCAGTGGCCAGAGCGGCTGCCCTGGCAGCAGAGAGGGATTTGATTGTTGATGGAGCCAGTAAGGAAAACCAGGGTGAGGCTGACCAGAAGCCCGGCGATCATCGCACCGGTTTCATGGCCATACTGGCCGCGAATCCCCCATCCCATTCCGCC
>LMZT01000163.1 GCA_001567115.1 Candidatus Hinthialibacteria bacterium OLB16
CGGGGGTAGTCGAGTGGGAGATTGAGGTGGGGCAGTTCACCCGCAAGATTCTTCTGCCAGTAATCCCGATCCTGCTCTCCTGCCGGTCCTTCCAGATAATTCCGCTGCCATTCAACAAAAGCCTGGTAGCCTGCCTGCGGAAGGGGTGGGAGTGCCGGGGTTCGGCCCAGTTCCATCTGATAGAGCAGCGTCAGTTCCTCAGCCACCAGGTCGAGTGACCAGAAATCGACCGCAATGTGGTGCGCTGACAGCAGGAGAACCTTGCGGCTGTCTGTGCAGAGAAACAGATACACACGAAGTGTCGATTCGTTCTCCAGGTCAAAAGGGCGGTCAGCCTCTTTTTCTATTTCAGACAGAAGTGCTGCCTGGGTCCATAGGCTGGCATCTCGAACGATCAGTGCGGGTTTCCGATCCGGGAGAATCTGCTGATAAGGCCCCTGTTCATTCTCCCGAAAGGCAGCCCGGAGCAGGGGATGGCGCTGCGCGAGCGCCTCCAGTGCGCGCTCGAGTGCGCGATATCGAAATCGGACCCGAAGCTGCGCCGCAAACATGATGTTGTAAGCCGGGCTGTTCGGATACAGGCGGTGCGAGATCCACAATCCGCGTTGCGCACGCGACAACGGAAAACCGGCATCTTCCCGGTTGTTCTTCCTGGCGAGCAGTTCCCTCAGGTATTGTTTCTTCTGTTCCAGAGAAAGACCGGCCAGCTCCGGTGGAATCCCGCTCATCGACCACCCTTGTCCTCTGATAACAGATTGTGCAGAAGGCGATCGACTTCATCTTCTGACAGGTGGTCCATGCGCCCCAGGATATCCTCACTGGAAAAAGTGTTGAGGTGGCCTGGTTGTTCCTGTGAGTGGCTCCTGGCCGGCTCGATTGTATGAGGGATGCGGGAAATTTCCTTCAGCAGGCCGAGGGTGATCGAACGGACTGTCGGGCCTTTGAGCAGGTCTGTCATCGGAATGACGACACCCAGCTGCACCTCCAGCCAGTTCCTCAGCTCGACAGCCATCAAAGAATCGATTCCCAGCTGATCCAGTGGGTCATCAGGAGCAATTCGCCCAGCATCCAGATCGAGAACACTGGCGGTCTGGCCCAGAACTGCCTCGAGCAGAATGGATTCTTTTTCTGGATCGGCTAATCCCGTAAGCCTGGCCAGCAGCTCCAGGCTTTTCCTCTCTCCGGTCAGGGAGGGGGTCTTCAGAGTCTGGAACTCAAGGGACCGCCAAATCTCTCGAAACAGTGGCTTGTTTGCAGTGGTCGGGTGTGCCTCCCGCCAGCTTCCCCAATCGATCGGCAGAACCATCACCTGAGGGACATCCGCGCTTCGGAATCGATCGAATATCTGGAATCCTTCTGCAGTGGGTATTCCCCTGGTTCCTTTGGAAAGATGGTCTCGTCCGGATTTTTTCCGGAATTGTGCCGCCATTCCGATTTCATCCCAGAACCCCCAGTTGAAGGCCAGCGCACTGTAGCCGAGGCGATGCAATTTGTGGGCGGCACAGTCGAGAAATGCATTCGCTGCGGCATACCCTCCCAGGAAGGGCGATTCCAGAATCGAGGATGCCGAGGAAAAAAAGCAGATAAAATCGAGGTCCTCAGGTTTGAAGCACCGGCAGATGACTGGCACCGCTTCGGCTTTTGACGACAGCATCGCCTGGAAATCCACCGGATTGAAATCGAGAATCGATCCCGGGACAGCCTGCCCTGCTGCATGAATGATTCCACGAACAGGCGGCCATCCCTCCTCATGAAAGGCATCGAGGAAATCTGCAAACTCTTTGGGTGAACTCAGATCGACCCTTGCAGGGTGGATTGCAGCTCCGAGGTGTTCCAGCTGCCTGATTGCTCTGATGGCCTTGCCAGCCGGGCTGGTGGGTTCTTCCTGATTCCAACGGTTTCTTGGAGGAAGGGCAGTCCTTCCAAGCAAAACCAGACGGCGCGCCCCATTCTCCACCAGATGCCGGGCAGCCTCGATCCCAAGATCACCATAACCACCGGTGACCAGGTAAGTGGCATCCCCACGCAGAACTGGCGGAGGCGGAAGCTGGCTGGCATCGAAGGGCAGCAGCCTCTGAACATGCCTTCTTCCTTCTGAAAAAGCCACACGATCCTCAGTGCTCCCGCTGGTCATTTCATCGAGCACTGCATGAGCGGCAAACAGGGGATCATCATTCGAATCGATATCGATCATCCCACCCCACAGAGCAGGATGCTCGCCTGCCGCCGAGGTGCAAAATCCAGCCAGTGGAGCAGTCGCCTGGTTCGTGGATGCCTCCCTGCCGGGAAGTGGTTGAGTGTCGCGTGTCACGACCCACAGTTCAGAATTCGAGGCTCCCAGGTTTCCCACCAGGCCTTGCAGGACTGTGGCGAAGGTGGAACAGAGAGAAACTGAATCTTCCACTGTTTGTGTGGGTGATTCCTGCTTGCCCGGGCCGGCATCGAGTGGCCAGCCATAGAGGATTTTATCGATCGGCTGTGGGTGAATCGATTGAAGGAGAGCCTCGATACTTTTCTTGTCGATACGATCGAGGACATGGAAATCGGCAGGCTTCCGCTCCACGGGCTGATCCCGGAAAACAAAAATCGTGGTATCTCCTCTTTCTTCGAGCTGCTTTCCAATCGATCTGACAATGCCACCCTGGTCTGCAAACAGCAGCCAGGTCTGTTTTTTTTCCGTAGGTGTGTGGGGACCTTCCAGGGGGGCCTCCACCCAGACAGGCCGGTAGAGCCAGTTCTTCCATGAGTCCTCTGTCCGGTTTTTTGATCCTTCGGAGGCTGAGGGGACCTGTGCCGATCTCTCGATCCAGAATCTCTCATGCTGCCAGGGATAGGCGGGCAGCTTCACATACCTCCCGCCATCCGGGAACAGGCCCTGCCACCGGATCTCGAATCCCCGGGAAAACAGGAGCGCCACCAGCCGGTACAGGGAATCTGTTTCCCAGGAAGTAATCTCACCTCGTGGAACCGGAATCCGGATCGGCGATGATTGTGAAGGGTTGTCCTCGGGACAGGCCAGAGGTCCGATCTCTATCAGGGCATCCATGGCGCTTACTGAGGAATCACCCTCCAGGCCAGCCTTCACATCACTGGCCTGTATGGCCGCCAGCAGGCCTTCCGGCATGTTCCCCGGGCTGATCCAGCCTTCCCCTGGAATGAATAGCGGAATCTGCGCTGGAGACAGTGAGATGGATGGCTCCGAAATGCCTGTCTGTCCGGCAAGCAGAATGCGGAAGGCATTCGAGAGATCGAGGCATCCCGCCAGGCAGGCGGCTGCCACCAGGCCGGAGCCCTGGCCGGTGATCGCCTGCGGTGTTATCCCCCAGAATTGAAGCACCCTGGCCAGACCGATCTGGAAAGCGGTGTAGGCGCAAGGTGATGAAGCGCTGCAGTCGATGCGAGCCACAATGGATGGTGTATCCATTTCATGCAGGATCGAATGATCCGCAATCTCACGGCAGATATGCTCGCATTCCTCGACTGCTTCCCGGAATGCGGGTATCTCATCCAGCAGGCTTCTGCTGCAGGTGCTCCACCCCGGGACCGGATCGACAAAATGAAAACCTGCTTTCGGCTGAGAGTGGATCGGTTTCCTTCCAGAAAATAGGTTCCCGGCAGGCTCTTTGCCCCTGGCGAACCAGCTCAGCTGCTCCAGCAGCTCATCCCGGGAGTTTCCCTGAAGCACCACACGATAATCATGGTGTGTTCGGCGTGTGGCTGCGGAATAACAGGCATCTCGAAGCCAGATACGGGATGCTTGCGGCCGTGAGGTCAGAAACTGATGCATCGATGAGCAGGCCAGCCGAAGCGCGGACTCCGATCGTGCGGAAAGAGGCAGAATCAACCGTGGTGTCCGGTGGGAATATCCGCCGCGCCCCGATTTGCGTGATTGTGCCTGCGGGGCTTCTTCGACAATGACATGAACATTGGTCCCGCTGAACCCAAAAGAACTGATGCCCGCAATCCGTTTACGGTCCCCCTGTTTCCAGGGGCGTCTCGCCACCGGAATTTCAATCGGCATGTGGTTCCAGTCGACATGCGGGGTCGGATTCTTGAAATGCAGGTGCGGCGGTATTTCCTCCTGTTCCAGTGATAGAATCACTTTGGCCAGGCCCACAATTCCGGCGGCTGCTTCCAGATGCCCGATGTTGGATTTGACTGACCCCACCATGAGTGACTGGTAGGAATCCCTGTCATTCCCGAAAACTCCCGCCAATGCCTGCAGCTCGATGGGATCCCCGAGCGCGGTCCCGGTTCCATGCGCCTCGATGAATGATATTTCGGCTGGATGAACTCCTGCTGCATCGAGCGCCTGGCGGATCACAGACTGTTGCGATTGGCCATTGGGCACAGTCAGTCCGCTGCTGCGCCCATCGTGAGTCAAAGCCGAGCCTCGGATGACAGCACGAATGCTGTCCGAATCCTGCAAGGCTTCGGACAACCGTTTGAGCACCACCACAGCACAACCTTCCCCGCGGACATATCCATCCGCGGAGGCATCAAATACTTTGCATCGCCCATCCGGGGCCATGGCCCGCATTTTGGTGAAGTAAATGGTTCCCTGTGGAGATAATATCAGGTTCACTCCACCCACTACGGCCAGGTCGCATTCCCCGAGTTTCAAACTCTGGCAGGCCAGGTGGAGGGCGGTGAGTGAGGAGGAACAGGCGGTATCGACAGACAGGCTGGGTCCCTGAAACCCAAGGCAATAGGACAGCGCCCCGAGGCAATGCTGCCGGCCGTGCCGGTCCCAGAATAGGGATCATCATGCGCCGGGTCCCCTGCCTCCATCTGGATTCGCTGGTAATCATGGGTCGAAAGGCCGATAAAAACCCCGGTCTGGGAACCCCGCAAAGGTTCGAGCTGCAGGCCCGCATCTTCCAACGCCTCCCAGGCTACCTCAAGCAGGAGCCGTTGCTGGGGATCCATCCGTGCCGCCTCTCTCGGGGAAATGCCAAAAAAGGAGGCATCGAATTGATCGATGTTTTTCAGAAACCCACCCCAGCGGGTGTTCATTTTTCCCGGTGCGGCTGGATCCGGATGGTAAAAGGCATCGGCATCCCAGCGCTCCGCCGGAACTTCCGTGATGGCATCCCGCCCTTCACGGAGCAGCTGCCAGAAAGAGGCTGAATCATCCGCTCCCGGCACACGGCACGCCAGGCCGATCACTGCCACCGGCTCATTGAAAGGGAGTTTTTTTCCTGCCCTCTTAATGATTTCGAATCAGCTTCCTGTTCACCGGACAGATGCTTTGCGAGGGCTTCTATGGTCGGAAAATCGAAAACCAGGGTAGGTGACAATGGCCTTCCCAGCCAGTCTTCGAGATCGCCGGACAGGCTGACCGCCAGCACAGAACTGATTCCATAGCTGGTGAATGGTTCATGAATATCGATCTCCTCCGGATCGATCTGCAGCTCTTCCGCCAGCTTGGAGACCAGCCACTGGGAGATGGCATCGGAACAGGGAGAGGGTGGGTTGCCGGAGGAAGCAGGCTGGTTTGGATTCCCCCCTGAAAATGCGGAAAGGTTCGGCTCACGTGGTTCCTGAGACATCCGGAAAGGCCTAGATCCGATCCAGGGTGCCGGCTAAAAATCCGGCCGCCGATGCATGGCGTTGTACTTTCCCGCTCGAGGTCTTGGGAAGCTTTCCGGGTTTGAGAAGCGCAACCGCATGGACCTGGATGTCATGGTGCTCCGCGACAGCACGGCGGATGGCCCGGATGACTTCTTTTTCATCGATTTCAGATTTATGGGTTCCATTGGTCCCATTCGAACGTGACAGGCCCCGCAGGAATCTTGGTTCGACTTCAGCCACGACTGTCAGCTTATCATGTCCGCCCATTTCTGTGGTAAACACGGCGGTTCCTGCTGGACGAATGGCCGGATGGGCGGCTTCAACTGTTATTTCAATATCCTGGGGATAGTGGTTGCGGCCTTCGATGATGATCAGATCCTTGAGCCTTCCTGTCACAAACAGTTCACCATCGAGGAAAAATCCGAGATCCCCTGTTCGCAGGAATGGGCCTTCACCGGCCGGGGCAATGTGAGCCTGGAAAGTCCGTTCTGTTTCTTCCAGGTGGTTCCAGTAACCTTTGGCAACGCTTGGCCCCATCACCCAGATTTCCCCAATCCTGCCCGGGGGAAGCGCCATCAGTGTATCGGGATCAACAATCTGGACTTCCTGATCCTGCGGAATATTCCCGCAACTCACCAGGATTCGTGAATCAGGATCGGAACTGTCCACCTCATGAGCGATGTGCTGTTCGAGTGAGGATTCATCGAAAGCCTTGCACAAGGGGGGGGTGCTGAGCTTGGCCCCTGAGACGATCAAGGTTCCTTCCGCCAGGCCGTAGCAGGGATAAAATGCTTCCTCCCGGAAGCCGCAGCCGGCAAATGCATCCGCAAACCTCTTAAGTGTGTCATGGCGGATCGGCTCAGCCCCATTGAATGCCAGCCTCCAGCAGCTCAAGTCAATGGTTTTCTTCTGATCTTCAGTGACTTTGCGGACACACAGATCATAAGCGAAATTTGGGCCACCCGAGACTGTCGCGGACTTTCTGGAAATGGCCTGAAGCCAGCGGAATGGGTGCTGCAGGAAGGTCAGCGGCGACATCAGTGTCACATTTCCGCCACAGTAAAATGTCTGCAGGATTCCTCCCACCAGCCCCATATCATGATAGGAGGGCAGCCAGAACACCCCGCGCGAATCTTCATTGGTCTCGAAGAAATCCTGAATCAGGGAAGAGTTATGCAGCAGGTTGCCATGGGAGACCATGACTCCCTTGGGTTGTGCCGTGGAGCCTGAGGTGTATTGAAGAAAAGCCAGTGTTTCACTGGAGATTTCAGGCTCTTTCCATTCAGCTGCCAGATCGAGCGGAATTTTGTCGGTCGCCAGCCAGTGCATGGCCTCCAGCTCGGGAGAGTGAGCCAGGAGCTCATCCAGGTTTGCCAGGATGTCCGAGGTGGTCAATGCAACAATCGGTTGTGAATCCTTGGCGATCCCCTGCAGGCGCGGGAGTGAACGATTCAGTCGCGCCGGGTGGGGCGGGTAGGTCGGGGCGGCGACTGTCTGCGAATACAGACAACCGAAAAAGGCGGTAATGAAATCGAGACCCGGCGGAAAAACCAGCAGGGCACGTTCATTCCGGCAGTGGAAATCCTGCAGCAGCGAGGCGATGGCGCGTGCCTTCTGGTCAATTCCCTGATAGGTCAGGACAATCTCTTCATTTTCATCCAGGAGAAACGAAGCGGCGACCTTATCTGGGGTCTTCTGTGCACGCCAACGAATCAAGTCAATGAGAGTTTGAATCTCACGGGACAGACCGACTTCGATGTCAAGTGCGGGTTGCGCTGATCCGGAAAATCTGGCCACGGTGCAGTAATTCCTAGTTCATTCGGCAATTCATTGTTTTTTCAGACTCTCCTCGCATCTTCACCTGGTTTGAGCGTCTTTTCCTGGATCGGTGCAACCAATATCCCTGCCCGAGCACGGTAACTTATCCTTCCCTCTCCGTGCCGCCATACCACCGGGGAAAACCTGAGGTTAATCTTTCGCATGTTTCTTCTGTCTGAAAGCAGCCATGCGCGAAACTCTGGGAATCCTAACGAACCCCCCATCTGATGGCAACCATCCCGGATTTGGACTGGGTTGCCGGTTTGTTTCATAAATATTATAGGATTTTACTTCTTCATCAATCCCGTTTGAAGATCCCCCCTTCTTCAGCCGGGGAGTTCCCACCCATTCCGGGGGGCGCCATGCATCCCGCTCGGGTAGGTTCGATCCTGGGATCCAGCCGGATCAGGGATGGTTTGATTTTCATTCATCCAGTGGCATGATTCTGTAGCTATGAACGAAACTCTGGCTGCTCTCCTGAATCTGAATGATCCTTCGCAGCTCATCCGCAACGATATCCTCCGGATTGGATCGACCTTATTCATATTCCTGTTCGAATTGGCGGCTTTCTTCTGGGTCCTTTTTGACAGGGTTTCCCCTTCATCAGCAGATTCTGAGCCATCTGTTTCCCTCGATTCCACTGGTGACCCGCCCCCAGAGCCACTCTCCCGGAGCAGAAAATGGTTCTCGCGGTTCAATCTGGTCCTTGCTCTGGTCCTGTTAACCACTCTGGTGGTGAGTTTTCCCTTTCTGTTCGCGAATGGGTATCACGGCTGGTTGATTCCAGCGGCTTTTATCCTCGGTTTGGCCTGTTATTCACGTTTTTCGGAAGTCCAGTTCAAATTTCGTCCACCGGAAAAACCGACTTTCAATGAAGCCTGGGGGTTGGCAGGGCTGATAGCAGTTTCCGCATTTCTGATCCTGCTCCGCTGGAATGAGGCCCCCATGGCGATCAATGGCGATGTGGCGCTGATGTGCATGAATGGCAAGAGCATCTGGCAAAACCGCTGGCATCCCCTCTATATGAACAATGCCACGCTGCCTGCACTGTATGACACATTTTATGGACTTGGAGTCATGCTGTGCGGCCCATTCTTCGGCAGCCGGCTCTATCCGCTCTTTTGCGGAATCCTCTGCCCCCCCATTCTTTATCGATGGGTGCGATTGTTCAGCAGCAGGGAAACAGCCTGGTTTGCCGCTTTTATTCTTCTCATCAGCCCCTTCTTTCAGTACTACAGCCGTGGCCCGATGGGATCGAGCCTGATCCTCATGCAGCTGCTTTTTCTCTATGGGATCACACGCTGCCTGATTGGAAATGGGGCTGGAGGGACCCTTGTCGGGGGCATCGCCCTGGGGCTGGCCCAGTGGGATTATTATGCCGCACGAGTCTTGATCGGGGTGGCGCTGGCAACTCCGTTGATTGCCCTGCCTTTCTGGAAATCCCTGGCGCGGGGCTGGTGGTGGCGGCTTGGCCTGCTCATCTTGATTGGCTTAGCCTTTCTGTACAGTTTTCCCCTGATGGCCGATTTCGAGTGGCGTGAATGGACTTTCTATTTCACCCCGAAGTTCTTCAGTGTCGAGAATTCGGATGTCGCCAGAAATCCCGCCATCCTCTGGGATAAAGTCCTCGGGCACCTGCGCATGTGGTTTGATGACAAGGGCAATGAAGCCCGTTTCATGACCATCCCAGGAACCCTGTGTTCTGGACCCCCTTGGCAGGGCTGGTCCTGGTTGGGGCCGGTTTTCTTCTTTTTTCGATCTTCTCTCCGGTTTTCTATCTCCTGCTTTCCATGTTTGTTCTCGGGGTGGCCTGTTCTCTGGTGTCCATGGGGCTGCCCAATGGGCATCGTGCGATGGCCGCCAATCTGCCTGTCATCATTGCCGCGAGTCTGGGGGCCAGGGTCCTGTGGAGCGGGCAGAAGGATGGAGTGTTCCTCAAATGGTCCAGAAGAATGGTTGTCACCCTCCTTCTCGGATGGGGAGCTTATACCTCACTCTTTTATTTCCATTTCGATGTCTGGCAGGACCGTCGTGTCATCCGCTGCCAGGAATATGATGAGAACCGTCGTGCTCTGCGCATCCGCGAGCGTGTGGCGGATTATGATGTTTATATAACACCCTATGAAAAAGACCTGGATCGATTGTTTTCCGGCCGCTCGGGTTTCGAGGTTTTCCATTATGGGGCCTGGCTGCCTCCCAACTGGAAACAGCGCCAGCATTCAGTCCAAGCCACCCTGTCGGTTAATTCTCTCAGCGGTTTGCTGGAAAGCATTTTTCCGCCCACCCATTGGACCCGAGAGTTCGATCCGGCCGGTTCCCCCTGCGGCTGGGAGTATATTACAGGTTCGGAGCCTCTCGGATTTCCACAGTTTGCACAAATGTGGAGCGAGGAAGGAGCTGCTCATGGGACTTTGATGTTCCCACAGTCGGGTGTGGCGGAGATCTCCTGTGAAGGGTGCCTGCTCGAAATGGAATCTCCTGTGCCTTCAGAACCTCAGGAGAATCGTGGGAAGTTCAAGGTTTTACGTGGGCTGAACCGTCTTGCCATCAAACCTTCAAGGCCAGATCAAAACCCACCCCAGTATCTGTCGATCACTTTCCAATCGGAAAATGGCCAGGTCGAAAAGCATGCCATCAACCCGGGGCAGCTCTATTCCATCCCCTTATGCGGCTGGTTGAAGTCTGTAGAACAATTCGACCGCAAACGAGAGCATTCTCTTGCTCCAGCCACCTATGCGGTGACACCGGCAATTTATACCCATCACATGAAGGAAGAACCGCTCGATTCCCCCGCTCCGGTGGTAATCACCACTTACCGGGCAATCGCCAGCCTTCCTGAAGGGACACATCTTTTTGTCATTGACCTCAATGACGCCAGGACAGTATCTGTCCGAATCGGCGAGGGGAAGAATCTCTTTGAGGGGCAGGATCCTGCCAGGCTTTATAACTTTTTCCTTCGTTCGGAAGAGGCCAATAACAAGGTGATCGAAATCACGAAGATCGATGACCGCGGAGTTGCCGCCATCTCTCTGGACAGGCTCCTCGAGGATGGCCGGCGTGAAGTGCCTCCCTATGCCTGGTTTGAACCTGTCCAGCTGGAGCCTTGAAAGCCTGTTGTGAAAAGGCCTCCTTGGCTTCAATCAATCGATTCATATCTTCTGGTCAAAAATGACTCCTTTCGGAACCGCCTCTTTGGCCAGTTCCACCAGATGGCGGTGGTGGGTGAAATAGATGATCTGAATCGATTTCGACAGGTCAGCGAATACCTCGAAAGCGGCTTTGGCCCTCTCGTCATCGAAATTAATGAGGACATCATCCAGAATCAGGGGGTAATGATCTGTCTGGCTCGATGGTGATGGATCGGAACTCTTATTGAATCCGGAATTCAGGGTCAGGTTCCCCAGGCGAAGCGCCAGATAAAGCTGGTCCAGGGTCCCGGAGCTGAGCTGGTTGAGGGAAAGGTGGTTGTTTTCACTGGAAACAACCTGCAGGAAAGGGCGCTGGTTTGCATCGATCTCCATCTGGAGGGACTGATAGGCATTCCTGGTGAGCTGAGAAAAAAATCTGGAGGCTTTCGACAGCATCGGCGCCTCAAATTCTTTCAGGAAAGTGCGGATCTGGCTTTGCAGCAGATCCAGCGCCAGCCTGTGGCGCTGATAGTTGCGCACATGCTTCGTGATGTCGGACAAAATCAGCTCATTCGATAAAGCGATGTCCGCCAGGTTGGCATTCCCATCAAATTTATTGAGATCGTTCTGGATTTGCCCGATCTGTTCGGACACAGTGTTTTTCCTCTGGCCCAGTTCTT
The DNA here is from genome assembly GCA_001567115.1 of Candidatus Hinthialibacteria bacterium OLB16. Taxonomy (GTDB): domain Bacteria; phylum Hinthialibacterota; class Hinthialibacteria; order OLB16; family OLB16; genus OLB16. Next base: position 11,201 of record LMZT01000163.1, read on the forward strand.
CGATCTGGTTTTTGATCACTGTGATCTCACCGGCCAGCTGATCCAGATCGATCCCCTCAAGGCTGTCCAGGAGAGATTCCACTTTTCCATCGACCGACAGATTTCTCAGCTGCGAATCCACAGCCCCCAGCTGGGAAGATAAGCTCCGATGCCGATCCCATCGTTCTTCAGCAACGGACAATTCCTCAATCAGCCCACAGCCAGCTTCCTGGATCAGCTTCTGAAGAAGGGTTTCTGCCTCCTGAAGGCTGTGTTGCGCCTTCTCGATTTTTGCCTGATTGCTTCGCAGATCATTCTCGATCGTCTGCCGGGTTTTGACCTCATCGATCACCTTCTTCAGCCGCTCACTGAGCCTTTCCACTGCCAGATCGGGTTGAACCCCCGCCAGGTCTGGAGCGTACCGGTTCACCAGGCCTGCCGTTTCTTTCGTGAACTCATCCAGTGCCTTCTCCATGCTGTCGATGCGCTGCTGCTGATTCTGGATGGATTCCATGGCTGCATGGGCACTGTCGAGCAGGCCCAGAACCACATGCAGATTCTCGGGAGTCACCTGGATGTGTTCCCCGAAGACCCCGGCTTTCTCTGCCCACTGGCCATTTACCTTTTTGAGATTGTCGATTTCATTCTGCTGCTGAATCTGCACCTTTCTGATCTCTTCGTTTGTGCGGGCAATCTGTCCCTGGATCTCGGTTCTCTGCTTTTCCAGGGTTTCATTGTTCTGGACTGCTTGGCGGGCCTGCCCACGAATCTCCCGAAGCTGAATTTCACCCCCGGGATCATTGATCTGCAGGTTGCTCAATTCCTTCCTGAAACGCGCTTTCAGATCGGAGATTTCAGATTTCAACCTTACAATCGACTGTTCATCGTTCTGAATTTCCTTGAATATGGCACTCAAAGCGGGGATTTCCTGAACCCAGGCCAGCATTTCGAAAGGGGTTCTCGGATTGACAGCGGTTTCCTTCCAGATGGCCTGCCATTCATTCTCTTTCTGGGACAATCGTGCCGATAAAAGCTCCAGCTGGTCTTCATTCAGCTGAAGCAGCCTTTTGTCTTCTTCGATCGCAGCGGTCAGGGTGGCATAACGCGCGACCTGCCCGGCCTCACGGCGAAGGCGATCCGCGAGGTTATCCGCATTTTCAACCTGGTGTTCGTATGCCTCCGGCAGAGGCCTTTCAGGATCGAACTCTTTCTCCTCGGCAGAGATGTTCTGTTTGTCGAGCCAGGCCTTGCGGACCAGGGACCAGCCCAGATCCCGTTTCATTCGGGCCGTTTCCAGGTCCTGCTCTGTGGGGACACTCAGGTTGCGTTCAAGTGCGCTGATCTCTTTTTCATTAACGCTGATACGGTTTCGAGTTTTCTGGATCTCGGATTGAATTTCTTTTTTGCCGTTCTCCAGTTCCAGGAACTCTTTTTGAAATTGTTGAATGGTTTCAGGGCGCGGGAAGGGTGAGGTCGCCAGTGATTCAAGGGATCCCTGCCAGCCGGTCAACCGGCTCAGTCCGAGCCTGGAACGCTGCTGAAGATCTGCCAGGTGGTCCTCCTTTTCCTGAAGATCCCTTTCCGGATCGCCGCGCTCTTCAAGGATGCCAAGGAGGTTTTTCAAGATCGAAAGGTCACGGACCGCGGGCATTCCATCCAGGGTCTTCTGATCGGCCTCAAGCCTGGACTGCAGCTCCCTGATCTGCCCCTGGGAACTGGACAAGCGGCTGTGCAGCGTGTTCAGTGAATTGACCAGATCCGTGAGTTCTTTGCGTTGCTGGGGAACTGGATTGGTATCCCGGACCTGATCGAGGGTGGCTGTTCCGGGGATGGCTGCGGTGGCCTGCCGGGCAGCTGTCCGATAAGCCTCGGTGTTTTTTTGACCTCGGGGAGATCTTCAGCTGCATCCCGGTAACTCTGAAGCCTTTTGACAAGCGACTGAACCTGCTCCTCATAACCCGGATCAATCGATGTTCCTTTCACAGATTCGAGCCGTTCTTCCAGCCTCTTTTTTTCCAACTCGAACTCAGCGAGGTGTTCCCGGGAACGGGCCAGCTGGCTCATGGCATTGATCCGTCGATCCTTGAAATCGGCGGGCAGCCTGCGGACTTCTCCCAGAGAGTCAAGGTCTTGCTGAAGAGCCTTCCTCTCATTGGCCAGTGGCAATGCGGAATGAAGACGCTGAAGCCGGTTGCTTTGAATTTCCTGCTCCCGGATGGTGTTCTGGATATCGGTGCGTTCCTGTTCTCTGGCGGTTTTTTCTTTCAGAAGGTTCTTGTAGGTCGATGCCTGGGAATCCCTCTGATGAATCTCCCGGGTGTTCTCTTCGTATGACTTGAGCAGCTGGTTAATGCTCTGGTTTTGCCCTCGTGGCTTGAAAAGGCTGTCACAGGTGTCTTCCAGTTCTTTGATCAGGCGGGCGAGATCCAGCCCCCCGAGCAGGGATGAAAGCAGTGCGGTATCGGTCAACCCCTGGGCCAGCTGTTCGGCGCCCCTTTTGAGCTCGACATGGTCAATTCCATATCGCATCTGAAAATCGCTCAGAGAAATATTTCCAAGGAAATTCAGGACTGTTTCTGAGGAGATGCTCTGCTGGTTTTCATCAGAAAAGATGTCTTTTGTCCCCTTGCGCCTCTGGAAAAAAAGATTCTTTCCTTGAGCATTGATAAACTCGCCCGCTGCCAGCAGATTATTCTGCCCATGGAAGAAGCCATCTTCACAGGTGCGGGGAAAGTCACAGATCAGGCAGCTCAGTGCACGCAAAGCGGTGCTTTTCCCTGCCTCATTCGGGCCGTAAATAATATGTATCCGGGGCTCTCCCTGATTCCCTTCAGGGAACTCGAACTGTTTATCGGTGAAATGGCCATACCGTACTAATCCCAAACGCCGGATCCTCATCGATTTTTCCCCCCTGTCAGCTTGCTCAGGAGAATCTGGCGGGTATCCAGCAGCAGATCTTTGAGCTCCTTCGAATCCTGGCCGGGTGAGACCATGGGGATCTGCTCCCGATATTTCACCAGCTTGTTTTCCAGATCCTTGTGCGATGATGCCAGCTCCTCCTCGAGCTGCCCTGCAGCATCCATTGCCTCGATCCTCTGGAGCAGCCCGGCCAGGAAGGGGTTGTCGTGTGAGAGCCTTTCCAGGGCGGTCTTCGTTGTGGTCTCGGCTTTCACTGTCTCCAGCCACATTCTCGGACCTCCGATTGTGTTCACCTGGACCTGGGCGCGGGCACGAAAAGAGTCCAGGTCAGCTCGAATCCCACAGTCGAGGCTGGTTTCCCCCTTCAGGCAGATTCGTATGGCCAGGAGCCTTCCATCCTCTGTTCCATGAGTTTTCAAGAATGCCTCCAGTGATTCTCCGAGATGCCTGTCGAATCCGGATTCATCGATCCCTTTAAGATCGATGTCCACCTGAAACCAGCGCAGCACATCCAGGGAATGATGCTCCATCCTCGTGACCCGGCCCTCATCAACTGTGACCAGGGTGCATCCCTTATCTCCCTGCTCCCGAATGTGGCGCCCTTGAATATTTCCGGGAAACAGCACCGGAGGATCTTCATTGAGCAGCATTCGCTTATGGATATGCCCCAAGGCCCAGTACTGGTATTTTTTTCCGAGCAGATCATTGACTGTGCAGGGAGCATAGGGTTCATGTTCGCTGAATCCGGTAGCGCTGGTGTGCAGCAATCCGATGTTGAAAAAGCCAGCCTTCCCGGAGGGGTAACCTTCCACAAAACCTGGTTCGACCTCCCTGTTATTGAAACTCCTTCCGTGTATCAGGACTCCGAGGTCATCCAGAGCGATCGATTCCGCCTTCTTTGAATCGAACTGGATGACATGGCCGGGATAGGGCAGGTTGAATGTTATTTTCCCGATATAATCATGGTTCCCTGCCACCAGGAACACCCGGATCCCGCTTTCCTTAAGGCGGTTCACTTCATTGCAGAAGAAGATGCCTGTGTTGAAATCCTCCCAGTCCCGGTCAAACAGATCACCGGCGATCAGGACAAATTGGACCTCTTTTTCCAATGCCAGGTCTACGAGATTCCTGAAAGCCTCACGTGTCGCCCCTTTGATCCTTTCCTCCGGAGCGCCTTCGTACCGTTCAAGGCCCTTGAAGGGACTGTCGAGATGAAGATCGGCGGCATGAATGAATGAAAAAGCCATTGAGGCTCCTTTCCGAAAAATTCAACTGATCTTATCGACTCAATACAAAAGCCTTCCAGTTCGGCTTCCATCCCGCTTCGGGATGGCCATGGACCCCATAGTCTGAAATGGAGGTGCGACAGAAATTCGGATCACTTCGTATGGGGAAGCCTCTCCGCCAGAATTTCAGCGACATCCCTGACAGCGATCTGCTCATGGCCCAGCGATTTCATGCCATCGGAGAGCATGGTTTTGCAGAATGGACAGGCCACCGCCAGTTGATTCACTCCGTTGGCAATCACCTCTTCGGAACGCTCGATGTTGATCTGTTTATGCCCGAGGTGCTCCTCCATCCACATGCGGCCCCCACCGGCCCCGCAGCAGAAGCTCGTGTCACGTGAACGAGGCAGTTCCGTTGTTGGAAGTCCGACAAAATCGAGCAGGCGGCGCGGGGCCTGATAGATCCCATTGTGCCGTCCGAGATAACAGGAATCATGGTAAGCAGTAAGCTGCGAAATGCTCTGGCCATTGCAGGCCAGCCGGTCGGTTCGAATCAGTTCTTCGAGGAAGGTGGTGTGGTGGTAAACCTGGAAATGCCCGCCGAGCTGGGGATATTCATTGGCGAGAGTATGAAAGCAATGGGGACAGGCGGTCACAATCTTCTTGACACCATGGCTGTTGAGGATATCCACAGCCACCTGCGCCAGAGTCTGATACAGGTATTCATGCCCGATGCGGCGCGCCGGGTCGCCACAACAGGATTCTTCATGGCCCAGAATTGCGAACCGGACACCCGCTGATTGAAGCAGCTGCACCAGCGCCCGCGAAACCGGTTTGCTTCGCGCATCGAAGGAACCTGCACACCCTACCCAGAAGAGGACCTCCGGATCCTCCGCTTCGTGAATGAGCTTCACCCCCAGGTCACGGGCCCAGTCCGCACGTGTGGCATTGTCCAGCCCCCAGGGGTTCCCCGCATTCTCCAGGTTCGTCAGGGTCACCTGGCTTCACTGGGGAAACGGCTTTCCATCATGACCAGCGCACGGCGCAGATCCACAATCGCCGGAATATGCTCGATTTGCAGAGGGCACTGTCTCATGCAGGCTCCACAGGTGGTGCAGGACCACAGCTCGTCTTCGGTGATACTGTTCCCAACCAGCATTGGATACTCGGATATCTGCTGGCCCTGAAGGGTCTGTTCGGCAGCCGGCTGCCAGACCTTTCGGATCGATTGCATGATCCGTTTTGGGGATAATGGTTTCCCGGTCTGTGAGGCAGGGCAGTGGATTTCGCAACGCCCGCAGCTGACACATGTATCGCTGTCGAACAGGGTCTTCCAGGAGAACTGGTCCACAGTCGTTACTCCGAAAGATTCGGCTTCTTCAAGATTCGGGATGGGCGCCAATGTCCCGGTGGAACCAGGCCGTTTGAAAAATATCCCCATCAATCCAGTAAAGGGGTGGCGCAGAATGCTGTAACCGAATGCACCGATGATGAAAAAAGAGAGAAGCGCATGGCCCCACCATGCCATCCAGTGAAATGAAAGCTCCCGTCCTGGTGCGGATGAAATCATTTTCGAAATTGTATAGCCAACTGGGGAAGCCCATTTCTCGAGAACCGGATCAGCTTCTCTCACAGTTCCGCTATCGATGACAAAAGCGGAATGCGAGATGCGGGCACCCTCCACAACAAACCCGCTCAGGCACACCACCAGCAGCAGAACTGTCCACTTTCCAAACCCGGTAATGCCATACAGGTAACCAGGCTTTTCAACAAAGCGACGGTAGAGCGCCATCAGGCAGCCGACAATCACCATCACACCGGCGGCATCCAGGATGAATGAAAAAACGATGTAAAAGGTCCCATGAAAAAACCAGGTGGGCTGATGCCCCAGCACGCCCTGCCCGATATCCCTTTCGATCGCGACCAGAGTCGTTCCAATGAAAAGGAGAATGAATCCGACTAAAATCAGGGTGTGCATCTGGCCGGCATAGATGTGTTCAATCATGCGCCGTTGCCCGAATACAGACCGAACAACGCCTTTGATCCGCTCCCAGGGGTGATCCCAGCGGATATCAGCCTGGCCGATAACCCGCCACATCTGGAATCTGTGGTAAAGGCCATAGACGATTGCGGCCAGCAGGAGCAGGCCGATTCCCATGATGAGGAAATCGATTCCGGAAAACTCAACATTCCAGTAAATCGGCCGAGTCAGTTGGATTGGCATTCAAAGCCCCCTTGTCAACCTTGTTCTAAATAGTTTTGGATTCCATGGATTTAAACTCATAATACCAAAAGCAGGAAACGAGGCGATTGTATTCCAGAGAGTTTTCTTTTTCAGCCTTGTGGTTAATCTTTCATAAGGGGAAAGCATGAATGCCAATAGAAAAAATGTCCGATCTGTAAAAAGGCTCGAGACCGATTCGAAGAGTCGGCGAAGTGGATTCCCTTTTGCTCAAAGCGTTGCAAGGATATCGATATGGGAAAATGGCTCACAGGCCATTACCAGATTCAACGGGACCTGGAAATTGAGGATCTGCTGGAGGCTGATCCGGAGGCCATCCCGGAGGATACCCGGGAGTGATCGATATCCCGCATACTGTGGTTCCGATGAAAGGATAAGTTTTTGATTCTATTTCCATGCTCCTTGTGGCAGTTCCTGGCCAGCACTCTCACCGGCCTGATGCTGGGGTTTGCATTTCTTGATTCACGGCTTTCTATATGGGGGTGGATCGGGCTTGTTCCTCTGATCCTGCTTCTTCGATATAAAGACCACTCCAGAAATTTTTTGGCCGGCTGGCTGGTTGGTTTTTTCTGGTTCCTGGTGGCCTGCCACTGGTTGCGTCATGTAACCTGGATCGGGTGTTTCAGCCTCTGCCTTTTCGAGGCCACCTGGCTCGGATTGTGGATGATGCTGGCCGGTTTGTTCCCTCTCTTCTGGCGAATTCTGGTTTTTCCCTCGCTGTGGGTCGCTGAGGAATTCCTCCGTTCGAAAGGGGAACTGGGATTTTCCTGGAACCTGATCGGCCATCTTTCCGGACCGCTGGCCCCGTTCGCACAGGGTTGGGGTGTTTTCGGGATCTCGTTTCTGATGGTTGGATTCAATGCACTGCTGGCCTGGCTGGTTGCCTGTTACCTGCTGAAGAGGCGGCCGGCAGCCATGCCCGAAGGGGCTGGATTTTTTCTGATTCTTCCACTGATCTGGCTGGGGGTCGGGTGGTGGGAAATCCAGCCGGTTCCAAAACCTTCCGATCAGATTCGTACCGCAATCGTTCAGGGGAACTTTCCACAGTCTCTGAAATGGCAGGTTCCAGTCCAGGAAGCAGTGGACCGTTATGTGAATGAAACTTCCAGGCTCGCTTTCAATGAGCCAGTTGATCTGATCTGCTGGCCGGAGGTTTCTATCCCGGCCATTCTGTCCGAATCGCCCTCGTTATTTGAGTTTCTGGCTGGCAGGGTGATTGACTGGCGGGTTCCTTTGCTTTTCGGGATCCTGGATGAAGATTCCCGCAGCAGGAAACCTTTCCCATTGTATAACAGTGCAGTTCTGCTCGATCCAGCAGACCTGAATTCCAGCCAGAAATTCACCGATCCGCGGCAGGTCAGCTGGTTTTTAAGGGGAGAACCACAGAAGAAGGCTTCTGGTTCTGCGATCCTGCCCTCAGCAGAAGCTTCGTTTCCAGATTTAGGAGTTCTTGGTTCACCTTCGGCATGGCGAAATAACCTCCGTGATGTCATCCGGGTCTATGATAAGGCTCGCCTGCTTCCGTTTGGGGAATATGTCCCGCTGGGGAAGGTTTTGACTTTCATTCAGGATTTTGTCGAAAAAAGTGGTGGAGGGGCCTTTTCCAGCGGCCGGGCAGGCAAGGTTCTTGAGACCCGGTTTGGCCCGATCGGCCCGCTCATCTGTTTTGAATCGACTCATGCCGGACTGGCTCGGCGTGCTGTGCTGAATGGAGCAGTTGTTCTGGCGAATCTGACCAATGATGCCTGGTTTCTGCAGTCCGCTGCTGCAGAGCAGCATGCCCGGCAATGCCGTTTCCGAGCCATTGAAACCGGGCGTGCCGTGATCCGAGCTGCCAACACCGGCATTTCAGGAATTTACCTTCCAAACGGGGATTTGACCTCTGAGCTGCCACCCTGGACTGTTTCAGGCGCCATCGCCGATGCCCCTCTGTTTGAGCATCTGACCTTTGCGGTGCGGGTGGGGGATTTTTTTGCCTGGCTCTGCCTGGTCTGTTTGGCTTTTTCTGTCAATCTCATGCGTGCGATGCCCCGTCACATGGCGGAAGCCTCGAGCCTCCTTCTTGACGGATGCCGGGGTGATCCGGATACTCAAAATTTGCAATTTGACCGTTTGCGGGAGGAATAAACAGTGACCCAGGCTGAACAGACCGAAGACTTTCCAATCCAATCCGATGGCCCCAGCCCACTCTGGATCCTCCTGCTTCACTGGAAAGTGATTTGTGGAATTACGCTGGTGGCGATGATCCTGGCTGCGTTGGTGTCAGGATTTGTCCCCAAGGTCTTTCGAGCCAGTTCGACCCTGATGGTCGCTTCTCCACGCTATACTCAGAACCTGAAACTCCCTCCTCCCAGCATCGACATGACCACAGTCAAAACTCTGTCAAACTCCTATACCACCTACCAGATTGTCATCAGCCGGCTGAGGACACAGGCCGGGATCATCAATTCACTCCATGATAAAATTCAATCCGAAGACCCCTGGGCAGCGATTGCAGCCACCTCAGCCACCGAGGCAGCCAATCTTCTGGGTTGGCCCCTTGATGAATCCTTTCGAGAAGCCTGGGCAGATTTGCCACCCGCTTATCTTCTGCCGGCCTATCTGGGATTTGATGAGGATTTCTTTGCTGAATTGGACCCGATTCAACTCGGTAAATATTTGAACTCTCAAATTAAAACATCCAAAGAAACCAACATGACTACAGAGTATCAGCCGTTGATTACTCTGACAGCAGATAGTAGCAGCCAGCAAGCGGCGGCCCTGCTGGTTTTTATCTGGTCGAAAACCATCCAGGGCATCATTCAGACAGATTTCATTGGCCCGGTTTTCAAAGATCAGGTTAAGCGGCTCTCTCAGATTCAAAATACCGATGAAGCCCTTGAAGATGTGCACAAGCAGATTCGAGATCTGCTTGTCCTGTCTGAAATTGATCTCAAAGAAAAAGAAAAGGAAGCGATTACTTCAACTTTGTATTCCGGTTCAAGCCCTTTATTTTCACTGCGGGAAACATTGACACGAGACACACTGAAAAACAGCGCCATCATACGAAATTTGCGCGCCATGCTGAATGATCTGGAATTGAATGGTGAATGGATCGGAAATCTGAACAACCTCGATGAAGTTCTCCAGGATCCTGAGAAAAAACATGTGGCGGATGGTGCACTCCTGGAGGCGAACAAATCAGCGCTGCTGGAACTTGAGGCAGTTGCCAGCAGGCTCACCCAGATTACCGGGTTTGAAGAGAGATCTTCCAGTATCAGCTGGAATCCACCCTATTCACCGGATCAAATCCAATCTCTGGTAAAAAAGATAGGTTCACTCAGGCAAGCCAATTCGGAAATCGAGCCTGAGCTGCTGCAGTCCAGCAACCTCCCGGCAGGGGACATCAAAACAATAACCCAGGCCCGGGATTTCCTCGCTTCGTTGAATGAGGTGACCTATTACCTGCAGGGTGTGATTGGGCGCCAGGAGACATTCATAAAAACGACAAATGCACGAAAAGCTCTTCTCACAGCTGAAAAAGAACTCTACACAGCCCGCAAGGAAAACAATATCGAACAGATTTCAACTGATCTCAAAGTCCTCACTCAGGATCATCAGGTGGCCATGCAATCCCTGGGCAACCTGCTTGGCCAGCCAGGAGTGAACGAAAACAGCCCGGAAACCCTGGCACTCAAGGAAAAAATTCGAGGAATCGAAATCAGAATGAGTGAAATTGAAGACAAACTGGCAACCATTCGTCTGCTGCTCGAGCGGCTCGAAGAAAACCGCAAACATGCCTTTAATTTCCTCGAGCTTCAACGCACCTTTTATGAATCGATCATTTCAAAGCTGACAGAGATTTCACAGGAACACATTCGGAACCAGAAAGAACTGAGCCTGGTGAATGAATCCAAGGAAACCCTGGAACGCCTTTCTAACCAGATGAATGCTCATATTCAGAATGTTCTCGTGAGACAGAATTCCTTGAAGCTGAAGCAGAATACTCTCCAGAAGATTTATGATAATTCTCTCGAAGATTTCGGAGGTGTTGAGGCTCTGAGTATTGATTATTCCAATGTGTTGAGGGTTCACCTGTTCAATCCCCCAGAACCTCCCAAAAATAAAGTTGCTCCATCGCGGAGCGTGATCGTACTGATCGCCGGTTTGTTGATTTTCCTGTTGACTTCAGCTGGTTTCATCCTGCATGAGCGCCTCAGGATGCTCAGAGGAACTGGTGTGGTCTGAAAAACGGGATGGCGGGGGCTGGAAAGCTTCTTTAGTGGTATTGTCCCAGACACTCATCCACATCCCTTTTAAACAGCTCCTCGCGCTGATCAGGCATCGTTTGAAGAAGCAGCGGAGCCGCCTGTTTCCCTCATACGAAGCCAGGAGGATCCAAAAAAGGTTTGTACACGACTGGCCGCTTGCCCGCAGGCGAATAAATCAGCCGGAAATATTCATCTCTCCATCAAATCCTGAACGGCTTGCCTGCCTTCTGGCAGCCTGGCGGGACCTCCAAAATGGAAAGATCACAGTCCTCAATCGGATTGAAACATTCCCCCCTGGCAGTTTCTGGTCCCTTTTCGAGCAGAGGAATCTGCCTCCGCTGGTCATTGAAACACTCCACTACCACCAGGTCCTTGCTGATTGTGCCGAACTGCTCCATGCAGGTGCGTGGCCGAATGACAGAGAAGAGTTCCTGGATCGCCAGGGAGTTTTGGATGCCATCCAGGAGATCATCCGTTCCTGGCGGGAAAGATTTCCGGTTGGTTCAAATGCCGGCTGGACAGCCTTTGCCGCCGCCTGGCGGGTGGGTTCATGGCTGAAAATCGACCAGATCCTTTCAATGTGGCCGCTGAAAAATTCCGAAAACCTTCGTGGCATGCTGGCCGTAGCGCTTTTCGAGCAGGGGCTGTTTATCGAGCGCAACCTGGAGAGCCATCTGGGAGGCAATCATCTCCTTAACAATCTGTGCGGGCTGGCTCAGCTGGCCGGATATTTCGAGGGGCCTGCTTCGGAACGGTGGATGAAAATCCTGCGGCGTGACCTTCCTGTCCAGTTGAAAAAACAGATTCTTCCCGATGGCGGACATTATGAACTCTCGCCCATGTATCACTGCCTGGTGATGTCCGACCTTTTGTCGGCCGCTGAATCTCTCCGGACAGTCGATGCTGGCTGGGTGGAGGAACACCTCCATGAACCTGTGCAGCGGATGGGTGGTTTCCTCGCCGCTGTCCTCCATGATGATGGAGATATCCCATTCTTCAATGATGCGGTCCTTGGGCAGGCTCCATCTCCCATGGAGCTGTTCCAGCGCCTGGAAAAGTTGGCTGGATCTGAAGCCGATCCAGCCGGAGAAAAGGTGGCCGCACTGAATGTGCTGACACACTCTGGCTTTGTCCGTCTCAAAGCCAGGGGGCTGACTGTGATCATCGACCAGGGGCGCTTGGGGCCGGATGAACTCATGGGGCATGTCCACAGTGATGCCCTGTCATTTGAAGTGTCTTTTAAGCACCAGAGGGTATTGGTCAATCGCGGTGTGTATGAATACACATCAGGCCCCAGAAGGAACGAGGCGCGCTCGATCCGCTCCCACAATACCCCCTGTGTGGATGATTGTGAGCAGGCTGAAATCTGGAGCAGCTTCCGTGTGGGACAGCGCCGCCACCTCGATGAGCATTTTTTTATTGAAACCGGGGATGGATGGCGGGCTGGGGGGGGCTGGCGGACCCCCGGGGGAGTCTCGATTCAACGCTCCATCATCCTGACAGGGCAGGGAAGGCTCGAGGTCTGGGATTCCATCAAAGGGGAGGGATCTCACAGCATTTCGATTCCATTCCACTGGGGTCCTTCTCTCGAGGTAAGACTTTGTTCACAATCGCCTTTCACACATGGGCTGGGCGCCTGCCGGGAATGGGTGATCCATGGACAGGATGTGAATTTTTATGGGAAAACTTACTCACACCCGCCTGGCGAACTGCTTGTGGAGCCGACCACCTGGTGGCCCGGTTTTTACCGTGAAGAAAGAATCGAACGGTTGAAATTCCATCAAAAATCAGCCGCTCTCCCTGTCCTGGTGTGGACCGTATTTTCACCCTTTCCGGAACTATTGGCGGAGACCGATGAAATCTGGAAAGACCAGGCACACAAACTCTTGAATGATCCCGCTCTCGTGCGTAAATGATTGACATGAAATTTCCCCGCATCGCCTTTATTGATCTCGCCTTTAACTGGCCTCCGGTTGGTGGTTGCTGGGTGGATTTGAAAGAGATCATGTCCCGCCTGATGGCGCGGGGGTTTGAGGTGCGCCTGTTCACCCCGGTCTGGACCGACTACTACCCGAGAGGTGATATCCGTGAAGAACTGCCATTCCCGGTCCACAGGATTCATTTCAGCCGTTTCACTTTCAATGCCTGGCATCTCAGGCAGCGTTTCGGAAAGGCGGTGCGTGAATGGTCTCCGGATCTGGTCTTCCTTGGTGAAGGGTATCACCTCAAGCATCACCTGCTGGCACACTTTGCTCCGGATTTCCCGGTCTATGTCCGTTTTTACGCCTATGACACCCAGTGCCTGAATCTGCATTACTGGCTTTATGATCAGCACCGAGTCTGCGATGGAGGTTTTCTGACTGACCCGGCCCGTTGCCACCGTTGCTGGCACCCGGGGGCCTCTTTTCCGAAGCGCCTGGCCAAAATTCTCCTGGGTTACCCGGATCGCCACCCTCAGCTGCATTTCACTCAGGAGTATGCCGCCGCGCTGGCCTTTACTCCCTGGTACCGGTTCATGCTGCCGGAGTGGCTCTGGCAGGCTGAGGCGCTCATTGTCTATAACGAGTTCACGGCGCAGTTCTATCGAAAGCATTCGAACCGGGTCCGGATCATTCCCTCGGGGGTCGATACCTCCCGTTTTCCCTGTGTCACTCCCACCGACCGGCGGAAAAAGATCATCCTGGTTCCGGGAAGAATCAATGATGAACTCAAAGGATTCTCTACAGTCCGGCAGGCGTGCCAGCGGCTTTATCAGATGGGCTATGACTTCGAGGTGCGCATCACCACCACATGTGAAATCCCCACCCATGATCCCTGGATCCACAACCTGGGCTGGGTCTCCCAGGATCGGGTTCCATCCCTGTACCAGGAAGCAGACATTGTCATTGTTCCCAGCATCTGGGTTGAACCCTTTGGCATAACCACACTTGAGGCCATGTCATCGGGTCTGCCGGTGGTCGGATCGAGAATCGGGGGGATTGCCGAGACCATTGTGCATGGGCAGAGCGGCCTGCACTTTGAGCCTGGAAATTCCGAACAGCTCTGCGCCCTTTTAAGAGGGCTTCTTGAATCCAAGGATCTTCGCAGACGCCTCGGCGAAGCAGCCCGACAACGTGCGGTTGAGCAATATGACTGGGATCAGGTAGTGGATCGTCATTACATTCAGCCTTTCCTCCTGAAATTCGGCCAGCTGCAGCATGAGAAGCGGAAACGGGCCTGGGCCTGAGGATCGGGGTCAGTGCCCTGCCTGCCCGAAAAGGTCCAGCATCCAGTACTGCCGTTTCCTGAACAGCCTGCAGGACAACAACAGCAGCACAAAATAAACTGCCATCGAATACAGCATCGCCATCAGAAATCCCAGGACAGAAAGCGAATCTTCCATTTCCGTTTCCCGCAGCAGAAAATACAGAGGGAGGCTTAAAAGCCCAAAGACAATCAGGTTCACATAGCTCCACAGCCCCAGCAGACACCCGCGCTTATCCTGGCGAGCTCCGGAAACCGGCCTTCTTCCACTCGATTGAACCGGAAATGGAAAGATCAGTGACGATAGGTTCGCCCACCCGAACAGAACAAGCAGCACCGAAAAATTCAAGGGCAGGAGGAACACCAGTTTCTCAGGCACCATGAACAGGAATGCAGCCATGATAAGGATCAGCACATTCCAGATCATGGCGACACACCCGAACGCCAGATTCTTCCCAATCAGAAAACTCACTGGCCGAATGGGTGTGCTCAACAGATGCGACAGAGCTTTCCCTTCGAACCCAAGTGAAAAATAGGCTACCTGGAATTCGACATAAAGCAGAATCAACAGGCTTGGCAGGATGATCTCCGCCCCGCCTGAAAGGATGCGGCTCACATCACTCCCGCTGCGGATCAGCAGCATTCCAAAGGGCAGCAGAAACAGGAATGACTGCTGCAAGAGCAGGGTCTTCACCGCGGGTTCACGCTTCATCACCAGCAGTTCTTTGGAAAACATTCCCCAGATGGGGCCGACCCTCCTTCCGGGAGATGTGGCGTTCCTTTCGCCCGGAATCTCCCAGGTCAAATTTTCCTTCCCTGCCGGGCCTGCACCCTGGAGTTCCCCATGCAGCACCCTGTCGAGCAGGCTGATCCCAGCCGAGCCGAGGAAGCCTGTGAATGCCGCAAGAAGGAGAACCAGCAAAAAGGTCTCGATCACTGCCAGGCTTTCTCCCGTAATCAAGGTCGAATGCCAGAAAGGCGGAGTCCAGCTCACCCAGGCGGGGAGCTGATGACTGCCCAGGCGATGGAGCAGGCTGCTGACATCCCCCTGGATCAAAACCTGGATGGCGATGAAGAGTCCGATTCCCACGAGTGGGAGGAGGATGCGCAGCAGGTCCTGGAACCGCCGCCCCTTCAGCATATTGAGAAACAGAAGGATCACCAGCTGGCGGACCTGCGCCACCTGCATCAAAAATACGAGAAAGATCCCGCAATGGATCATAGTCCTCAGGGCATCAGGGGATATCGAATGCAGGATGCTGAACAGGGCCGGCAGAAAAAACAGGAGAGGGGGTGAACAGAGCGCGGCCACGATCAGGACTGTGTATAGCTGCCAGGCACGAAGTGGCAGCAATCCCGCCTTATCG
This sequence comes from Candidatus Hinthialibacteria bacterium OLB16, assembly GCA_001567115.1. Lineage (GTDB taxonomy): Bacteria > Hinthialibacterota > Hinthialibacteria > OLB16 > OLB16 > OLB16. Next base: position 26,427 of record LMZT01000163.1, read on the forward strand.
ACAGTTGAATAATCCTCTGAAAGTGAACCGAAAAAAGGCGAGAGGAAAGCATACATGAAATAAGCTGCCATCCCGAACTGGACCAGGGTCGCTGCAATCTCCGGAGGGAGTCCATCTTCGCCAATCGTCTGACTGGCCAGGTAAGGCAGCACAATCCACCCAAACCCCGCCAGCAGTGCCATCAAGGCCCATTCCAATGCTCTGGCGAATCCCTGGGGATTCCCCGCCCGCCAGGACTGGAGGAAATGGATCTGCAGGAGAAGGGCGATCTGTCTCAAGAGTCGATTTCCATTGGTGAAGTGGTTTTCTGCTGAAGCATCTTCTGGATCGTGCCGGTGACTGCCTCCACAGTAATATCAGTAAGGCAAGGGGGTGGCATTTGTTTGTACTGGCAGGTGCGGGCATAACAGGGCTGGCATTCCCTCGGGGCCTGAAGAACCACAGCCTCCGGAGAGTATGGGCCGGTGCGGACCGGATTGGCCGGTCCGAAAATCGCAACTACCGGAACTTTCATGGCTACCGCGATATGCATCGGGCCGGTATCTCCTGTGACGGCCAGATCGAATGAGGGCATCAGGGCTGCCAGATCGAGCAGACGGCCGCGTGCAACAATGCTTCGCAGAGGAATCGTGACCCGCTCCAGTATCTGGCGCTCTTCCTCGTGGTCATCGGGTCCACCGGTCAGAACCGGCGAAATTCCCTCCCGGGCCAGTGCATCCGCCAGAGCCGCGAACCGGTCCACTCCCCATCGGTTCGCTGGTTTCCTCGCAGAAAAATTGAGGAGGACCCGGGGGGATTCTGGCGGCAGATCCAGCTCCGAAAGAATGGCAGCGGCACGCTGGCGGTTTGCGGGGGTAAGCGGGAGTGTAAAATCTCTGGTGAATTCTCCACGGTAACTGGCTGAATGGATCGAACACCCCAGTGTGGATATCAAGTCCAGGTGGCGGTCGACCGCATGGCGATCCATGCTGGGAAGAGGCACCGGGTCGGTATAAAGAAAGTGGGTCCGCTCCGGGCTGGGGGAATACCCCAGGATCCGCTTCGCCCTGGCCCAGCGGCAGACTCGCAGGCTCTTCCAGAGTCCCTGAAAATCGATCGCCACATCCCAGGGGACCTGCTGCAGGCGGCTCTTCATCTCACGGCCAAGCTGCAGCTGCTCTTTCCAGCTGCCACGGCTGCGTTCGCGTGAAAGGATGTAGAGGTGGTCCAGCTCCGGCAGCCCCGAAAGCAGATCTTTGAAAGAATCCTCCACCACCCAACCCAGCCTGGCACCTGGAAATGACTGCCTGAGTGCTCTGAGTGACGGAAGCACATGGAGGATATCTCCCAGTGAAGATAAGCGCACCAGCAGGATATTCATGCTTTTGAAAAAAAGGCCTGAGCGTCGGCACGGTCCTGTTCGATCTGCCGGATCAGCGCCTCCGCATTCTCGAATTTCCTGGGATCACGAATTTTTCCCAGCAGTTCCAGCCGCACCCGCATCCCATACAGATCACCCTGGAAATCAAGCAGATGCGCTTCAAGAACAGGCTCTTCATTCTCAAAAAAAGTTTTGCGTGTCCCGAAAAAAAGCAGTCCAGGCCCGAGGGTTCCCGGCTCTTCCGAACTGTCATCCCAGGCTTGCACAGCATAGACGCCTTCCGGGACCAGTGGAGGAAGCACAGGCCGGATATTGGCGGTTGGAAAACCGAGCAGACGGCCCCGCTGGTCACCCTGAACGATCTCACCCGAAATTTCCGGAGGCCTCCCCAGAAGCCGTGCCGCAAGTGAGATATTGCCATCCAGCAGCGCCTTTCGGGTTCGTGTGCTGCTGACCTCATCATCTTCCACGAGATATGGAGGGACCACCTCGACTGTAAACCCAAACCTTCTCCCGAAATCCTGCAGGTGCTGGACACGCCCTTCCGCACGCCTGCCGAAGCAGTAATTGAACCCGACCACCACATGCCGCACTCCCAGGTGTCCTGAAAGGAAATCATGGGCAAACGCCTCTGAACGGGTTGATGCCCATTCCTGCGAAAAGGGAGGCGCCAGTATCTCTCGAATTCCGCATGCCTTCAGCAGCCGGATTCTTCGTTCCAGCGGGATCAGAAACAGGGGTGGTTGTGAGTGTGTTGAATTCAGCACCGCACGCGGATGGTTGCTGAAGGTGAATACTGCCGGAACAAGCTGGAGGCGCTCCGCCGATTGGCATGTCCTCCTCAGAATTTCCTGATGGCCGAGGTGAACCCCATCGAACAGCCCGAGCGCAATCGCGGCAGGAGCCTCGAGCCTCAATCCCTCCCAGGGGGGGCGGGGATGGGATGGATTGACTTGATGACAGGTGATCCATTCCCTAATCCAGCTTCTCCGTTCGGACGGACTGGATCTCTTCCATCACATCCCGGTAAAAATGGTCTGCATCAGCCTGGTGAACCAGCACTCCAGTCTCCAGCCTCTCCTTCTGGACCGCCGGGCAGCCGAAACAGGAGGCCCCGAAATGGTTGTAGAGCACCGCGGCAGTCTCTGGAAAGGCATCCAGCAGATCCTTGATGCGCATGGTTTCCAGCTGCTCACGGGTGATTCCTGTTCGGTCCATGGCCTTACTCTGAAGATGCACGACGGTGCCGGAGCTGGTCAATGGCCACTGCGAAAATGATGATGATTCCGATCACAATTTCCTGCACAGGGTTGGGCCATTCCATTTTCAAACAACCGCTTCTCAGCAGGGACATAATGAAGGCACCGATCAGGGATCCGAGCACAGATCCTTCTCCGCCGGCCAGGCTTCCGCCGCCGATCACCGCGGCGGCAATGATATCGAGTTCCTTCCCAACCGCAACAGTCGGATCCCCCAGGGTGAGCTGGCCGAAAATCAGAACCCCCGAAACACCGGTGAGTGCGCCGCACAAGGCATACAGGGACACCTTGAGCAGGGCGACCGGAACCCCGCACAGCCTGGCTGTCGATTCATTCGATCCCAGGGCAAATGTATATCTTCCAAAAACTGTGTAATTCAGAAGGAAACTGACACCCAGGGCCAGCAGGAACATGATCCACACAGCCGGTGGGAATGAGTAAAAAGGCCCTCCCCGGTCAAATTGCATCAGCCCGCTCAGCAGGCTGTCGGGTGGATTGACAGTGCGTTCACCTGCGGCGATTTTGGCGATTCCGCGTGCGATTCCCAGTGTTCCGAGTGTGGCGATGAATGGGACGATCCGCAGAGTGACCACCATCAGGCCATTCATAAAACCAGACAGTGCACCGGTCAGGATCCCCACCGGCACCGCCACCAGCAAAGACTCAGTGGCCTTGTAGGACAATGCTGTTGTGACACTCGACAGCGCAATAATCGATCCGACCGACAGATCGATTCCACCGCCAATGATGATCAGGGTCATCCCCAGAGCGCCGACCCCCACGATGACAGTCTGGACCAGGACCAGCTTGGTATTGTCCATCGAGAAAAACGATGCCGGCACGCCCAGCAGGAAAAAAATCAGGTAGATGATGGCCAGCCCGGCAAACTGGCCCAGGATCAGGGTTGGATTCCACCTGAGCAGTGCCTTCATCCCAAGGCTCCTCCGCTGATTCGGATTTCTGTGCTGTTATCTGCGACCGCGAAACGCATCACCTGCTCCTCTGTCCATTCCGGGACCGGGCGGAGCTCGGACAAGATGCCTTTGCGCATGACCGCCAGGCGGTCACACACACCGAATAACTCAGGAAGGTAGGAACTGACCATGACTACCGCTTTCCCCTGTGCAGCTGCTTCCCCGATCAGTCGGTATAAGTGGGCCTTCGAAGCGACATCGATTCCACGTGTCGGTTCATCGAGCAGGAGCAGGTCGGCATCATGGTGTAAAAGGCGGCCGAAGGCAACTTTCTGCTGGTTGCCCCCCGACAGGGCTCTCACCGGCTGGTCGGGCGAACGGCAGACAATGCCGAGCTTGCGGATCCACTCGCTGCAGGCCTGGTATCTCTTCCAGGGCAGAAAAATGCCCCGTTGGGTATAAGGCTTTAAGCGGGTCAGGCTGAGGTTCTCTCCAATCGAGAGCGAGGTCGCCAGCCCTTCGTTCTTGCGGTCTTCCGAAACAAAACCCAGCCCGGCCTGCCAGCGTTTCCTGATCTCTCCACCATCCACCCAGAGTGCGGACAAAGGGGAAGAGTGCGCCAGGTTTTCCTTTGACTTCACCACCTGGACCAGCCCTTTTTTCAAAGGGTCAAGCCCGAATATCGTGCGCAGAAATTCAGAACGCCCCGCTCCGACCAGCCCGCCGATTCCGATAATCTCTCCCCTGCGAACTTCAAGTGAAACACCCCGAGGCAACCGCAGGCCCTCCAGGTTTTCGACCCGCAGGATCGTCTCACCAGGCTGGTGCGGAACCTTCGGGAAAAATTCATCGATATCCCGGCCGATCATGTGGTGGATGATTTCAGGAATAGTCAGTTCATTCAGGTTTCCTTCAGCAACCGAACGCCCATCGCGCAGGATGACAGCACGATCGCCGATCTCCATCACCTCCTCGAGGAAATGGCTCACATACAGGATCGAAACTCCCTGTTCTTTGAGATCGCGGATGGCTTTGAACAGATTGCGGGTATCGAGTGCGGTGAGCGAACTGGTCGGTTCATCCATGATCAGGATGCGCGCTTCGCCTGCCAGTGCACGCGCAATCTCCACCAGCTGCCTCTCGGCGGGTGTGAGCCGGCGGACCTGTGTATTCAGATCGATATGCGGCTGGCCGATGCGCTCCAGGGCACGAGCCGCGATTTTCTTCTCGTCACTTCTTTTCAGTATCCCAAAGAGGGTGCTGTCGCGTCCGAGCAGGATGTTTTCCAGAACTGTCAGGTGGGGAGCCAGGGACAGCTCCTGATAAATCATCGCCACCCCCAGTTCCCGTGCACGCATGGGGGAGGATGGCAGGTAGGGTTCGCCATCGATTGTGAGTTCACCCTGATCGGCTGTGTGCGCGCCGGAAAGGATCTTGAGGAGAGTGCTTTTTCCGGCCCCATTCTCCCCTACCAGGGCCAGGGCCTCGCCTGGATAAAGGTCCAGGCTGATGGATTCAAGCGCCTGAGTGGATCCGAAGGATTTCGAAACCCCACGGATGCTCAATCTCGGCAGACCGCCTCGGGTCACTTTTTCGGCCCCGGGGGGTTGATGGAGGTGGCGGTTCTCTTCCAGGGTGTTTCCCAGATGGAGGTCTTTCCTTCTTTGGAGATCTCCTCGAGAGTGTAGAAATACTCCTCATCCACCACCACAGTTCGATCCACATACTGGAATGACACCAGCCCCTTCCCACCGGAAAAGGCTTCCATCGGTTTGACAGGCTCTTTGGTGATCCGTATGTCGCTGCCGTTTTCAGAACGGCGGTAAATATTGAAAGTCAGATCGGGTGCGGCATTCCATCGCAGGACCACCTGCCCGGGGGCAGGGTATTTTGATCCCGGCTTTCCTTCTTTTTTTGAATTCCAGAAACAGCCATTGAATCCGCCTGCGCTGATCATGCAGAGGAGGAGCACCGAAAAATTTTTCAGTCGGGCAGGCATGAAAGCCCGTATCGGGTTATTGGGCACGAGTCAGGAAAACCCCCGGTTCGCTGGTTTTTATCAGGTGTCGATCCTCATCGAGACACTCATTATCATGGATTCAGCCTTCAACATAGCTACAGATATTCATGATTGCGGCTTTTTCCAACAGTCCAGCATACAATTCTGCAGAAAAGTCGGAAAGGGAACAGGCATCTTCGATTCACAGTTCCTGCCTCCTGCTTCTGGATTCCCAAGGCTATGGGAGAGGAGGAGGATCCATTGAATATCACACCGGGATGTGTCAGATTCGCATTTATGTTTCCGGTGAGGATCTCTCCCGCCCGGTGTGACTTGCTTCCCTGGTTTGCATCCTGTGGCGAATGATGTGATGCAATCATGACCAAAGGAGGTGCATGATATGCACTTGAGAAGGTCGCTTCCCCACCCTCTGTCGCTCGCTTTCACACTTGTCCTGCTGATAGTGCTTTCCGCCTGCACGCCTCAGGCTTCTGAGAATGATGGGCGAAAAAAAATAGGCGCCATTGTATTTCAGGAAGACCAGTATTTTCGCCTGGTCGAGTATGGCATGAGGGATGCAGCCAGGGAGATGAATGTCAACCTGATGGTGAACAACAGCTTTGGTGCGATGGATAAAGAGATCGCGTTGATCGATACCTACATCGCCAGCCGGGTCGATGCGATTGTCGTTGCGCCTCTCAGCGCGCAAAGTTCGATAGCGGCGCTGCGCCGTGCGCATGAGGGCGGCATTCCAGTCATTACCTACGACAGCTACCTCGATGCTGATTTCGATGCCAGCAACATTCGGAGCGACCAGGTTCAATTGGGCCATCTGACTGGCCAGGCAGCAGTCAAGTTTATTGTTGAGAAACTGGGCGGCAAAGCCAAAGTCGGGCTTGTGGAGTATGTTTCTCTGGCTCCGGAACCAGCCAGCCAGCGTGTTAAAGGATTCAAGGATCAGATTACGACACTTCCAGGGGTTGAGATCGTGACGGAACAGGATGCCTGGCTGGCTCCAGAGGCGACTGTGCTTGTGGAAAATATGCTGACTGCCCATCCGGAGATCAATCTCATCTGGGCTGCGAATGAAGGCGGGACTGTTGGTGCAGTCAATGCAGTCACTGGAAAGAACCGGGCCGGTGAAGTCTTCGTTTTCGGAACAGATATGAGTGAACAGATCGGCACATTTCTTCTGGCGGAAAAGCCGGTGCTGCAGGCGGTTACCGGCCAGAAGCCTTTCGATATCGGCAGGCAGTCAGTCCTGGCGGCTGTCAATGTGATCGACAGAAAGCCGGTTGAAAAGAAAGTCGCAATGCCGGGGGTCCTGTTTTCCACCGAAAAACCCCAGGAAGTCCGCGACTACATGTCCTTCCTTGAGAAAGTGGCCCGGTAGGCAGCCATGGCGGCTGAGCCAAACCTTGAAGTGATCGAGGTTCGCAAGACCTATCCGGGAACTGTCGCTCTGAAAGGTGTTTCTCTGTCGTTTGCAAAGGGGGAGGTTCATGCGCTCATCGGTAAAAATGGAGCGGGGAAGAGCACCCTGGTCAAAATAATATCCGGCGCTGTCCAGCCTGATTCCGGAAGCATCCAGTTGCGGGGCAGTCCCATTGAATTGAAATCACCCCGGGATGCCGGCAGAAACGGGATTGCTACAGTATACCAGGAACTCAGCCTGATCCCGGATCTCAGTGTCGCCCATAATATGCTCCTGGCCGATCTTCCTTCACGGCTGCGTGGTTTTATCATCGACTGGAAACGCGTTTATGATCGTGCTGCGGAGCTGCTAAATTCCCTCGATATCAATCTGGATGTCAAACAGGCGGTTCGAAAACTCGGTGTCGCATCCCGGCAGATGGTGGAAATTGCGAAAGCAATGGCGGCTTCACCGAGTGTGCTTCTGCTGGATGAACCGACATCCGCCCTGGCACGCCAGGAAACGGAAACTCTGTTCCGGGTCATAAGAACCCTGTCAGAAAAAGGTGTCTCGATCATTTATATTTCCCACCGGCTTCAGGAACTGCGTCAGATTGCGCAGAAGGTTTCTGTTCTGCGCGATGGGGAGCTGATCGGAACCATTCGGATTGATGACGCCAGCCCAAATGCAGTCGCGGAAATGATGTTCGGAGAAGCCTGCCATGGTGGAATCAGGAATCCTTCAGCCGTGCATGAGAATCCTCACATGGAGGTCCACGGGCTGAGCCGGTCAGGCCGATTCAACGACATCAGTTTTACACTGATGAAGGGGGAGATCCTCGGCATTGCCGGGCTTCTCGGTTCAGGGCGCACCGAGCTGCTGCGCGCCATCAGCGGTGCCGATCCATTCGATTCAGGGCAGATTCGGATCGATGGAATCCAGGTTGATAACATCTCAGTCAGGAAAATGAAGCAATTGGGTGTCGGGTTGCTTCCTGAAAACAGGCAGGAAGAAGGGCTGGTATTGCCGCTGAGCACCTGCGACAATGCGGTTCTGGCAAGCATGAAAAGGCATTCCTGGCATGGTGTTCTGTCACAACAGCGGAAGATGTCGGTGGTGCAGGACAATATTCGTGACCTGCAGATCGCTGCCAACGATCCGGCGGCTCCGGTTTCAAGCCTGAGTGGAGGAAATCAGCAGAAGGTGGTCATTGCAAAATGGCTGAATACAATCCCACAGGTTCTTCTGTGTGATGAGCCGACACGGGGCATTGATATCCTGGCCAGGCAGCAGATATTTCAGCTGCTGTATCAGCTGAGTGCAAAAGGAATCAGCACCATCTTTGTTTCGAGTGAGCTTGAGGAGCTTCTCGAGGTCTGCCATCGTATTCTCATCATGCAGGCCGGAAGAATCACCGCTGAGGTGATGCCTGCAGAAACCACTCCCCAGCAGCTTTTCGAAATGTGCATCGCAGCCTCCTGAGCAAAGCCATGAACTTATCTGGAAAGCAGAATCACATCAGTGCTGGAATCAGGAGATGGCTTGCCTCCTCCATGATGGACCTGATCCTTCTGCTGATATGCCTCGCTCTCGCTTTGAAAGCCCCGAACTTTCTGACACTGGACAACCTCCTCAACATTCTGCGCAGCATATCGATGCTGGGGCTTCTCGCGTTTGGTATGACCATGGTCATTATTGCACGGGAGATCGATCTGAGTGTGGGTTCCGGTGTCGCTTTTGCCTGCTGCCTTGTCGCACGCCTCATGGCGGAGGGAGTTCCTCCGGTTATCAGCATGGCGTTAACCGTGATGATCCTGTTTGGCTGTGGGTTGTTTATCGGCTTCATGCGGGTTTCTTTTTCTGTTCCATCTTTCATTACAACCCTGGCGCTTTTTACCGGCTACAAGGGGCTGGCTTTGATGCTGACAGGCGGATTCCCGGTCGCAATCAATGTCAGCTGGTATTATTACCTCGGAAGCGGGTACCTTCTGGGGATACCGGTTCCTGCCATCATCTTCACACTGGCCTTTGCTGTCATCTACTTCATCATGAAATACACCACCTTCGGGGGAGCCATTTATGCCATTGGCGGGAATGATGAGGCAGCCCGGCTGTCAGGGATCAATGTGCCGTTTATCCGTTACATGGTATTCGGAATCATGGGCGCATTGACTGCTGTCAGCGGCATTCTGCTGTCTTCGCGCATCATGTCCGGGACTCCAACAGTGGCCCAGCAGTGGGAGCTGGATGCCATTGCTGCGGTTATCATTGGAGGGACCAGTTTCAGCGGGGGTGTCGGAACAGTCCGGGGGACACTGGTGGGCATCATCTTCATCGGTGTGATTGTCAATGGCATGACACTGCTGAATGTCGGCATTTATTTTCAGTACATTGTGCGCGGCGGTTTGATCCTTGCCGCGGTAATGGTCAATCGAATACAGGAGCTGCGAACACGATGAATACTGGATTATCTGTATCCATGGCCGTTGTCTGTGCTGCTTTATTATGGGCTGGAGCGCCAGCTCAGATTTATGCGGAGGAGACCGATCTTATGGACCCTTGGAATGAAGAACCGATTATCGGCATGTATGTCCATCAACACTGGTCATATAACCACCCCTATGCTGCAAGGACCTGGACACTGGAAGACTGGCAGGGCTACCTCGGAGGTCTTCGACAGATCGGATACAACACAGTGCTGATCTGGCCGGTTTTGGAGACAATGCCGAACCCATTGACCCCAGGCGACCAGGAATGCCTCGATAAAATCTCGAGAGTGATCGAATATGCACACAAAGAACTTAACATGCGGGTTTTTATTGCCCTGTGTCCGAATGTAGTTGCCAGGGATGAAGAAGCGTCAAAATACTCCTTCGTGGAGCGGCCCTTTTTTTACTGCGACAGGCGCATCGATCCTGCCGATGCCGCCGCACTGGGTCAGATGATCTCCTGGAGGAAACAGCTCTTCACTCCCCTTAAAGATGCGGATGGAGTTCTCATTATCGATAGCGATCCAGGGGGTTACCCCGGATCCAACAACATCGAGTTTGCTTACCTGCTGGATGCCCACCGAACCATGTTCAATCAACTGAATCCGAAAATTCAGTTGTATTACTGGATCCATGTCGGTTGGGAAGCCTACTGCCGATTCTATGCAACTGCGGAATTTGCGATGGGCGAGATCCCGGAAATCCATGAAGCCTTGCAATACATTGCCAAAATCAATCCAGAACCCTGGGGGATTGCCAGCGGAAGAGGCCCGCATATTGCCGATTCCCTTGGCATGAGCAGCCGTGTCTTTTCCTACCAGTATGGCGCGATTGAAGGGGAACCTTCTTTTCCGATGACCAACTTCAACACACAATTCGCTTACAAGGCGGGCCGGGAAAAAGGGGCGCGTGGAACGATGGGGAACTCCCAGACTCACTGCCTGCAGCTGCCCAATGCATTCCTTTTCGCGAGGGGAGCCTTGGATCAGCCGGTGCCGCGCCATGAGGATTATGTGGGGTTTGCGAACCGGCTGCTGCCTGGCCATGGGGAGACAATCGTGGCTGCCTGGGAGGCTCTTGATTCAGTCGATATTCAAGCGATTGAAGCGTCCATTCCTGCGATCGAACAGCTGATGAATCAGGATTTAGAAACTGGGGATCTCAAGGGGCTGCTGTTCCATGATCCGCAAAGATTTGTCAAAGACCTGCTGCTGATGCAAAGAACTCACCTGGCGCTGGAAGTGTTCAGAACGGCTGCCATGGACAAACCCCGTACCAAAGATGCCGGAAGGAAGATGCTCGCATTTGTCGAAGCGATCAGCCAGTGGCAGAAGCAGCATAACTACAGAAACATGCTGGTATGGCCCCGCATGGAAGAAGCGCTGCTCCAGGTGGATCCCGGATATTTTGAAAAGCTGTTTGCAGAACGCTCCTACAAGGGTGAGGGTGCGACACCCTTCGAGCAGGTCCAGAATGCCTATAAGAATGTCGAAAGCTATACACCGCGCATGATCGATGCAATGAGGCAGTGTGCGGAGAATCTGATAAGTCAGTCGAATGAATAAAGAGATTCCATGCAGGAGTACTTTTCAGGCTGCAGCGCCGGAGGATTCTGGATGAACCGTAAGGAATTCAATATGACCATTGGACTGGGAGCAGCCGCTCTGCTGTTAAACCCGCATTCTTCTGCAGAGGCGCCGGAGGCATCTGAGAAGAACACGGAAGTGTTTTCTCTTCGCGGGGTTTATTTCCATGACGGCTTTGAGGTCGACCCCATCCATCATGCCCCGCTCCACTGGGGGCGCGATGAGTGGATGCGGGAAATACGCTGGTTGAAGGCTTGCGGAATCAATGCCATCGAATTCGCCACAATGCTTGAATTCAACCGTATCCCGAAAACAGATATGGAAAAGAAAAAAATATCTGACCGCCTGGAGGTTATGGAGCTTGCGCACAGCCTCGGGATGAAATTCGGCTACATCCTGTCAAACACAGTGGTCAGCACTGTCCCCGATAATGAAGAGCCTGGCAATCAGATGAAGAATCGGGCTGTCCAGCTCTGTCCCCAAAAGAAGGAGAACTTCGAACAGACTGTTGCTCTCCAGGAATGGTATATGAACACCTACCGCAAAGCGGATTTTTATGAAGAGTTTGCAGCCGACTGGGGAGGCTGTCATTGCGGCCAGTGCACTGTTGATGACTACATGAAGTATGTCGACACCTTTGCGCGTGATGCGCAGGCAATGAATCCGGAAGCCCGCCTCTACGCCAACACCTGGTGCATTGCTTACTGGGGGCCGTCCCCGGAAGAACAGGGATGGAAAAAGGTCTTTGAAAACGAAATTGCCGGATCGAGGAAAGTCATCGAACTGCTCCCGGCCATGCCTCCAAATACTCATCTGACACTTCCCTGCCACCATCTTTACCGTCCTCTGGTTTACCAGCAGTGCGGAGGCAAATCGAAGACACCTGTTTTTCCCACACATGAAGATATCCAGTCGGTCACACAATCCGGCCGGGATGTGATGGCCTGGCCTCATTTCATCATGGATGACGACACCGGCCGTTCAATGCAGTGGGGCATTGTCCATAGCGAAGTCCGTTATATCCGGGAGCTGCTGCAACGGCTCCAGTTGACTGGCATCCGGCAGGTCATGGGAAACCTCTACCTTCCCTGGCTGCAGATCCTGAACACCTATGCCTATGGCCGGCTGCTGCAAGAACCATCATTGCCCGCGGAACAGATCATCCATGAATTTGCCGGCCTGATTGCATCTCCGGGTGATGTCGATCAACTCACGGAAGTCCTGTTCTGGATGGAGAATCACAGCTACTGGCAGGAACAGATGCCCGAAGATGCGCGCCTGCCGTCAATACCCTGTTCGATGGACAAGGAAGCTGCGGCAAGTGCTGTTGAAAAGCTGAAGCCCAACAGTTCGCCAGCGCTTCCGCTGCCATATTCTCCCGCGGAATGGCTGCAGGACCTCAGCCGTTCAATCGGCCGGATGACTTGGGTGGTGTAGCAGCATCCAGATCGGCGACTGGCAGCAGTTTGCCGGCTTCAGGACCGGCCAGAGCTTATTTATTCTCAGGAGTCTCGAAGAACTCCAGAGGCAGCCTGGTAAACGAAATATACTTGTAGTCGCCTCTTTCCCAGAGAACCCCTGCAGACCCATCCTTCAGAAGGGTTAAATCTGAATAAGCGGCAGGCTCATCGGCAATCAGAAATTCATCCGGGAAAGTCATGCCTTCATCGTAACTGATTCGTGCGACAAGCGTATGGCGATCAGGCCCCCGTGGCCCAGTCCAGAGAATGCGGTCTTTGTCGCTGCCTTTTGACTTCAGCGTGAGCCGTTCAATGGCGCAGCAGACAGGTGTCACTGGCAGGCCTTCACGCCTCTCCGGCCAGGTCTGCCCGCCATCGAGACTCTGCGACATCCAGCGATGGGGGCCTTTGCTCTGGCGGAAATCCATTAACAGCTGCCCATTCGCAAGCTCAACCAGCTGGTTTTCATCTCCCCCCTGGCTGCCCGGAACCACCTGGCCTCTTTTCCATGTGTTTCCATGGTCATCACTGAAAACTGCAAAATTACCCCAGGGGCTGGTCTTCCAGGCCGCTGCTGCAAGCCTTCCCTTCGAATCCTGAATCATCCCTCCTGGCCCAACAACAGTGATTGTCCACTGGGGATCCTTCATATCACGGGTATCTGCAGTCAGGTCAAGTGGCTGGGACCAGGTAAGCCCCTGATCGTCACTGCTGCGCGCCAGCACCTGCGCGTCATCAGTACCCGGACGTGAACTGTGGGTGTCTCTGCCGGGCTTTGTGCGGATATACAGCACCCAAATCTTTCCTGTAGTCCGGTCGACACAGGTCGCAGGATTTGCGGCAGACCAGTTGGCACCTGGATCTTCGATAACAGCCATCGGGGACCATGTCTTCCCCTGGTCAGTGCTGCGCTTCAGCACCAGATCGATGTCGTTGCCTTCAGTGCCCGGATCGCCGCAGTGGTTTTTACGCGCTTCTGCGAAGGCGAGCAGGGTTCCATCCGGTGTGCATTCAATCCCAGGAATTCGGTAGCAGTGATAGCCATCCTGGCCGCTCACATACACATCAGTCGTCTGAAGGTCCGAATGAGCCGAACACGGCAGGCATGTCGGCAGCAACGAGATGAACAAGGCCGGCAGAACTTTCCGGAAAAAGAACATGGGATCCTCCTGGGAATGATATCGTCAAATTATCAACAGGGTTCAGAAAAAATCCACCCGTAATGGCCGATTGGGGAAATCGGTTAATTTCTATCGCAGCCTGCAAACCGGCCGGTCCATCTCGCGGGAATTCAAGTTCGATCCATCATCTCAGGTACGAAATCGAATGAAACCATCTCGGATACCCTGTCAGTCTGCTAGGATTGAAACCACGGATGTGAACAGGGACAGCCACAAAGGGGAGAATGATGGTGAAGAGAAGAAGAGTTGAGACTGTTCCGCTGGCCGCTGTCGAGGCAATGCCTGACAAGGCCTGGGCGCACCTGGAACCAATCCTTTCCGCGACCTCTCCGAAGGCGCCAAGACTGGATGTCCTCGAATGGATGAGAGAAAAGCGATGGTGGTCGGCTGAATCGAATCCGGCGAGCAGGAAAAGATGTGTTCCCTGGCCCAGTTCCACAAGCCGCCTGATCGACCCGGGAACCTCCAAGCCCGGAAATCAAACCCACAGGAATCCCCCACGCGCCGGATCAGCGATTTCGCAACCGCCCCCGCAAAATTTCATCTATAATTTGTGGGGAGATACTGTAAACTTGGCATTCTGCATGGAGTTGCCTGGCTTAACCGGGACAATCCAGATGACCCGGCAGGTGATTAATGGCTTGGCAGGATTTTATCTGTTCGTTAGCCGGGAGCCACCAGAAATCAAAGGAAAGGGAACAGCTGGAAACCTGGACACTGCGCTGCGAATGATTCCGACCCCCTTTAAACCTGAACCTGAAGCAGAGGACGCGGTGATACCTGACTGAATCGGAGGTCATTCGATGCCAAAAAAACTTCCTCTTTTACCCATCTCTCTTCTCGGCATTTTTCTCTTGCTGTCCCCTGCTGAAGTTAAGTGTGAAGTCGCAGGAGATCGAGTTGTCGAAGAGATAAAAGCCACACTCGCCCAGTATGTTGAGGCTTTCAACAATGCCAATGCAGAAGCTTTGGCTCAGTTCTGGGTCGAGGGTGCGACCTATACTGACTCAAATGGGGATTTATTTGTTGGGCGGGACGAGATACTGGAATCATTCCGAAATATCTTTAGAGAAAATCCTGGAATTAAAATGGAGCTTGCCGGCACACGAATTGAACCCGCAAGCCCAGGATGGGCCAAGGAATCAGGGAGAAATATTCTCACCTATGCCGATGGGTCTTTGATGGATGCTTCCTATACTGCGATTCTGACAAATTCAGGGAACCGGTGGTTAATACACGAGGTGGTTGACCAGGGACCTGCAGAGCCATTGCCGCATTCCGAGAACCTGAAAGTGCTTGAATGGCTGATCGGAGAATGGAAAGACGAAGGAGATGGAATGGTGGTTGAGACCACCTATGAGTGGTCACGAAAACAGAATTCCATCCAAGGAGAATTTTCAATAACAACAGATGGCATCCTTGAGAAGGATGGGATTGCGATCATTGGATGGGATCCCGTTGAGCAAACCATCAGGTCGTGGCTTTTTGATTCGGATGGTGGGACTGCGGAGGCAGTCTGGTACGAAAGGGATCATCGGTGGTTTTCCAAGGGATTGCATGTCCTTCCAGATGGGCGCACAGGTTCCTCGACAAAAGTTCTGGAAAGGGTGGACAACAATTCGATTCGATTGAGGGTAATCAACCGTGAGGTTGATGGGGAAATGCTGCCAAACCTCGGCCCGGTTACTTTGAACCGGGTTGAGGGCGGCATCGATCCTGAATGAGAGGTGGTGATACCAACGTGACCAACCTTCGAAAAAGCTTATCGATATTAATCGCAATATTCACAATGGTTCTTCTCTGTCTGCCTCCCGACCTGGCAGAGGCACGAGGAGGAGGAAGAGGGGGTGGAGGCGGTAGAGGTGGCGGTGGAGGAGGAAGAGGAGGAGGTGGTGGGCGCAGCAGCATGGGGGGAGGACGCTCATCTGCAGGCAGGAGTCATGTCTCAAGCCGGCCTTCATCAAGCCGCCAGAGATCTTCTTTTGATTATGCCAGGACCTCACCGAGGCCTCTCCCCAGCCGGCCTCAACCCTCTCGCCCAGCTGGATATCCATCGAACATTCGACGACCACCAAGTGGATCCCGCCAGATGCCCAGCCAGCTTCCTGCCTCAGCACGGGTTCCTTCCAGCCGTCCATCAAGGGTGGACCATTCGCCCAATGACTACATCCAGCGGAGCAGGGACCTGCCAGCCCGTCCGAGTGTGCCTGGCACCCGCCCGACCCGTTCAGATCTCGACCGAATTATGCAGAACCGACCCGAGGCACGCCCCGGAACTCCAAGCCAGCTCCCCTCTAATCGTCCATCGCCTTCCCGAGACGGAGAAAGAATTTCAACTTTGCCCAGTGGCCCCGGAATCTCGAATCGGCCTGTAAGGCCAGGGCAGGGCTTGCGCCCGGGCGAGCCAGGGAGTGGAATACTGACAGGTGAGCGCCCCCCGCGCCCAGCACAGCTTCCTTCCGGATGGGAGAGCCGGTGGGATAACTGGCAGGATCGTGCCGACCAGATCCGCAATGACTGGCACAACGATTACTATCATCATCACTATGATGACTGGTATGGTGATTACTGGTGGGACGACCACTACCATCCATATTGGCCCTATTATGACGATTGTCACGATTGCGACTGGTGGTCCTGCCCTGCGACATGGGTGACACTGGGTTCTTTTATGGGTTCCCTCCTCCCCTCGACTCCGGTCTATTACACCTACGGGCCAGGGGGATCTGTCTTCGTTGCGGGTGATCAGGTTGTCCTGAATGATGACCAGCAAGTTACCGCTGATGCCTATAATCAGGAACTTGCCAGTCAGGTTGAATCTATTCCCAGAGATGCGTCAGCTGAGATGGAGTGGCTGCCATTGGGAGTCTTTACAATCGTGGACGAGGATGTGCCCGAGTCAACAATGTTCCTCCAGCTCGCGGTCAGCAAAACCGGAGTGATAGCCGGGATGTTCCAGAATACAACCACTGGCACAGTTGTTCCCCTCGAGGGGAATGTGGACGCCAAATCGTCACGTGTTGCCGTGAAACCAGCAGGGAAGGAATCCCCGCTGTTTGAGACTGGCTTGTACAATCTGATCCAGGATCAGACACAAGTCCTGGTGCATTTCGAAGACGGGAAAGTGCAGCAAGGCCTGCTTGTCCGCGTCGATAAGCCGGTTGCACCTCAAGCGGATGCTGCACAGAGCGCTGCGCCATCAGAGGAAGGTGCCCAGCCCAAACAGGATCGCTGAGTTGAGCCGGTGGGACTGGAATATGCTGGGCACACCCCCACAACAGTTGCGGAGAGGCATTACTTTGGAGACAAGAAAGGGAGAATGGTGGAGGTCTTCCGTGAGCATGTCTCGTCCAAGATCGATGGAGTCATCGACAGGATCAAGGGTGAAAAATGGCACAACCGATTATCCTGGTGCCATTTTTTCAGAGATCTTTAAAGCGCTAAATTATTGAAAATATCAGGCATGCAGTCGCAGGCAAGTCTGGTAGCGGCGAGTGGACTCGAACCACTGACCTAGGGCTTATGAAACCCCCGCTCTAACCGTCTGAGCTACGCCGCCAAACAGCCTGCCACTATACCCGCTCTTCTCCCGAAACTCAATCCAGTCCGCACCTCAACCCATTTCCGCTGTTTCAGGGGCCCCACTTGTTGATATCCCCCCGGCTGACTGTGCCATTGGTGGGCGAATAGGGAAGAATCAGGGTCGGATAAATCGGCTCGATGATATTGAACTGCCGATCCGGCCCGATGCTGCGGATTGACCACTGATATTTCAGCTTGATATCGAAATAGGCTCTCCAGAATTCCCCCGGCTTATCATACGACACACGGCTGCCATAGGCATACGCATCCGCCTGGAAATTCGGAATCTCACGGCTCAGGTCAAATATTTCGGGTGGGATCTGGTTCATGAAGCGTATCGGCGAGGTTAAAGGCAGCAGGCGGTGAGAGGTGATGGCATTGGGGTCATACCTCGGCCCCCATTTTCTGGTCTGGTAGAGATCAAGGTATTTCCGGTAAGTCACCTGGTAAGCCTCGAGGGCCCCTCCCAGGGCACGCAGCTCGCCTTGCGCGCGGGTCACCTTTGCGCGCACCTGCGCCTCCAGAAAATTTGGAAGCGCAATGCCGATCAGAATGAGGATGATCGCAATCACGATCAGCAGCTCGATCAGCGTAAATCCCCTGGTGTTCAGAAATGTTCGGCAGCAGCGCATGGTGAAGCTCCTCATGTTCCGTTTGGGTTGCGACAAGCCACCTGACCCTCTGGAGACAGACGGTTCGCGGAGAAACTTACACTTCCTTCTGGGTCTGGCGAATATTCCAATCCAGATAAAAACTGACTACCAGATAATAAACCGGATAATACAGGCTTACCCACACCCATGCCAGTGATGGATCCGCCTGCAGAAGAAGAAATACCAGGAGCACTGTCCACACACTCCCCAGGATCCAGGATGGCTTCCAATAGGCCGAGTTCCGGCTGGGGTAGAGATAACGGGTCGGGATAAAACTGAAGATCCCTGGAATAACAACCATCAACACCGCCGTTACAGGCCCCGGGCGGAACCAGTATAAGTACATGGCCACAATGTTCCAGTAGCTGGGGAACCCCAGGAAGAAATTGTCCGGCGTTTTCATGTTCACCTGGCCATAGGCATACAAAGCCGCCAGGACAGGCACCGCCAGCCAGAAAGGATGCGGAAGCAGATTCTCATGCCCCATGATGAAGATCGGCGCCCAGATGAAAGTCAGCACATCCACCGCATTGTCCACCTGTGCGCCGCTGAACCCCGGCAGCACCCGTTGCACCTGAATCGCCCGCGCCAGGAGCCCATCGGTCGCATCGATCACTCCCGCTCCCACCAGCAGAAGAAAGGCATACCGTATCTCCCCCTCGGCAGCTGCCATCAAGGCCAGAATGCCCAGAAACGCTCCACTGGCAGTATACAGATGAACCAGCCAGGCAAGGGGCTTTTGGAATTTATTCATCAGGATCTTTCCAGAACCGTATTTTCCGCCACTTCATCCCTCAGGTTAAGTCCACTCAGATACATTTTCGATGAAATTCCATACTCCCGGCCCCTTCTCTTTTTGCGTCTTGGTGCTAATATGTGCAGTATGAGAGTATTGGACTCGGCAGCAAATCTGTCGGCGGAGAAAGAGAGGGGATCTCATCCCAGGCGCGGGTATTGGCTGGGTCCTTTGCTGGCGGGAAAGCCCCTGATGGTGGCCCTGCCCTTGAAACGCCAGCAGGAAGGGGGGCTGCTGGCTTCGTTTTTCCCCTTCCTGGAGCAGGGCGGAGAGGTGTATTGCCTGGATGCGGGCAACCGTTTCAACCCCTATCCCCTGGCATTGAGGTGCCGGGCGCTGGGGCGCCCGCCGGAACCCTGTCTGGAGAAGGTCTTTGTTTCGCGCGCGGCGACCTGCCACCAGATGGTTGCGGTAGTGGAGGAAATGCTTCTTCCCCTGGCTCGCAATCCCGGGCAGAAAGTGGTGATGGTCCTGGGAATCGAGACTCTTTTTGTCGATGAGGATCTTCCTCTGTTTGAACGGCGGTATCTTTTTCGCCGTGCTCTCTCGGGAATCCACGAAATTCGGTCGGCTGGGATCGGATGCGTGGTGACACATCATCCGGAGCAGGAGGAAACCCTCCCCTGGCACCGGGTGGTTCACCAGACTCTCAAACCCATACCCCTGGAGGACCCCGCTCATGGGCAGAACCATTCCCACCTTCACAAATTACCTGGAAAATGAAATCTCTTCCTGGGCCTCTTTTCGCCGTGCCCTGACCCGTGAAGACCGCGAAGCCTTCGACCAGCTTTTCCGCTATGCCAAGCTCCATATCGCCGAAGCTTCCTGCGCAGCACGCCCGATCCCATTCGATGCCCTGGTCCTGGCCATACTGCTCGAGCAGCAGAAGGAGATCCGGCGCCTCAAAGCCGAGAATGCCGCAGCTGGAAAGACCATGAGCCTGATCCCCATTCTGCGAAGGGTGGTTTAGAAAAAGCTGCCCGGATCAGGATCCGCTATTCCACCACAAGCACATTGTGGATTGCCAGATCGGCAATCTGAGCAGTCAGCACACCCTCCTGCCAGGTCCATTCAAGCCCATAGGGATCCGGGGCCAGGTAGCAGCGTTTCGGTTTCTTCTCCATCGGAAAGGTGACTGTGAATGCGCCGGTATTGGGAACGCTTTCCACCATGTGGCGGTTCGGAGCGAGATACCCGGTGGTCGAACGGTTCACCAGCTGGATCAGGTTCTTTCCTTCCTTGGTGCGTGCCGACATCTCGATCCACCAGGGGCCATCGACATGAATCAGGCCTCCGCTCTGCAGGGCTGCGATGGCATCGCCGATGAAGCGCCTCACAAGCGGGTAGTGGGATTGGTTGTAAGCACGGAAGACCGGGCCATGGATGGCAACAACAGTTCCCTTTCCAAAGGAATTGACCGTGGCCGCCGGGGATCCGGCCAGATTAACTGAAGGCTCCTGCTGATTGAGCAGAGGAGCGAGCTCGCGTGCGGTGGTGGTTTTGACCCTGCACCAGCCACCCTCTACCGGAACACACCCATTGCCAGCGGGAACCCAGGCCTGTGGCAGCTTCTCCTGGGAGGCTTCACAGCCGGTGAGTTCGGGGTATTCCCGGGCGGCATCGGAGCCGCTGATCAGGAGGTGCCCCCCCTGCTGCACATATTCTTTGAGCGCAGAGATCACCCGGTCCGGCAGCTGATCCTGCTCGGGAACGATCACCAGGGGATAGCCTGCCATGCGGGCGATGAGCTGGTCCTCATTGAGGATATCGGCGGAATAACCATTTTCAAGAACCGCATGAAGCGCGCCTTCCATCGGACGATGCGCGCTCAATCCAAACAGGGGATCATTGTTCCGGTAAAAATAGGACTGGCTGTGGAGTATCGCCACCTGCGGGAGGGTCTCGGTTTTATGGCACAGTTCCTGGCGCTGGCGGCAGAAGGCGGCCACCTCGGAAAGGATGTCCTGATGCCAGCCGGTTAACCGCCCCGATCTCTGCGGCTGGTCATAGATGAAAACTGCCCCTCCCTGGGCCAGGACAGTCGAAACCTCCTGGCAGAGATGGGGGGTGGTCTTGGTGGTCCAGAGCTGATTTCCGGTGCGCAGGAAACTCCAGGCCATCAGGTCCCAGGTCTTCCCACGGCTGCCGATGAACCTGGCTTCGGCACTGGCTCTTTCAGCACCGAAAGAAGGGTCGAAATCGCCGCTGAGGTAATCCACAGGGACTGTGATCTCCTCCGGCATGCGAACACTGTACATCCAGTTGCTGCAGACCAGGACATTCGGATATTTCGCATGGATGGCCTCGGTGTATTGGGCAACATGCTCGACAAACAGCTTCCGGTGAAATGCCAGCCAGTCCTGCCAGCCATCCTCCTGAGCATTCATCGGGATGGCCTCTTTCCCGGTCCGCTTTTTATATTCCGACTTGCACTGTTCGCAGTAGCAGGGATAGCTGGCCCAGCACTCCCCATCCACCCACATCCCATCGATCTGATAATTCTCGATCACCTCGAGCAGCTGCGGGATCAGCAGATCCTCCGTATAACGGCTCAATGGGCAGGTGTTGTTTGGATCCCGGGAACCATCCGCCTGGATTCGCGCCCATTCGGGGTGCAGTTCGATGGCCCGGGTATCCCACACTCCCGAATAGTGAATTGAGAGCGGGATGCCCATGTCACGAGTCACCTGCCGCCAGATTTTCAAGGCATCATTGACAATTCCGGGAGAGGGTGAACCGACTTTGGTGGGGTACCCGGCATACCCTGGGTGCCCTTTGCAGTCGTACTGAACAAAATCAGGATGAACTTTCTCGAGTTCCGCACGAATATGCTCATAGGTGGTTTCTCTTCCGAGTTCGGTATCTCCTGCATTGGGATGGAGGTCGTAGTGCAGCCCGAAGAAAGCATCCTCATGCCAGTTCTCCGCACCTGCCGGCATCCCACACAGAATCAGCATCAACACCCAGATGGAATTACGCATTTTCTCTGCCTCCTGGTATTTTGGAGATCATCAACCAGAATGTGTGTTCTTTCAACAATGCAGGGGGAATGAAAAGAATATAGCAGGCGGCCTTTATGAACCTGGCCCTTTGAGGGTTCGCGCCCATGGAGGGCTTTTCACCCGATCCCCGATCCGAAAACCCGGCGGACAGGCTCACTCCATTGGGTCTTCATTGCGCCGAATGAGTCCGCAATGCATTCCCTGATTGTGCGGTGATTGCCGAACACCCTGGAAGACCAATGGCAGATCAGATAGATGGCGAGAAGCCTCCCCAGCGCAGAAATCCCGAACACAAGATGAAAATGCAGCACTTCGAAATCCCCGATGTGAAACAGAACCTGCGGCAGATAGGTGGTCAGAACTCCCCCCAGCAGGGACCCCACCACGAATCCCGGCCCGGAAAACAGCCCGATCAATCCAAAGGTATACAGCCGGTGAGTTTCTCCACACAGCTTCTGAGGCCAGCTGAAGGAAGCGATGTTGAATCCAGCCCAGAAAAATCCACCGAGCACGCAGACAATCCATGCTGGCAACAGGAACCCTTCTTCAGCCGGCATCCAGATCCACACATGCACAGCCACAAAAAAGCCGCTGGCGATCAGTGTGATCCGATCGCCGACTCGATCCCGGGCCTGCCCCCAGAGCCGGCTGCCGAGCAGCGCCGCCATGCTTGTGATGATTGAAAACAGCCCCATCTGGGCCACATTCATCTTGAGGACTTTGACCATGTGGACACCGTAATAGGCGGCTCCGACACCCAGTGCAAATTGCCAGAGGGTGAAAAAAGCGATGTATTCCTTGAGCAGCGGTTTATTCAGGGCGATGCGGAACAACCGGCTGATCCGCAGGTGCTGAGGTGTTTTGACCGGCGGCTCATACTGCCTCAGAATCATGCGGACTGCGAAGACCGACGACAGGATCGCCGCACAAAAACAGATCGTATACCCAATGTAGCCAGCCCCGCTCTCCCGGAAATGGTTGAGGATTTGCGAGCCGGTCAGGAGGGTTACCAGGGAGGTCAGACCCATGTATGCATTCCGCCTCCCGTAATAGGAGCCGCGGATGGATGCCGGAGTCAGGTCAGCCATCCAGGAGAACCAGGCATTGTTCGCAATCACTGCGCAGGCATTCGAAAACAGCAGGGTCAGGATCATGATGGCATGTTTGGTTTCGGGCGCCCAATCGACATACAGAAGGAGGATCAGGGATATCCAGGAAAGCCGGTGCGCGAAGGCAAAGAACCCCGCCACCGGCTTGCGGCGGTTCAGTTTTCGGACCAGCCAGGGAGAAACGAAATAGGTGAACTGCAACAGATACGGCAGCGATTCCACAACCCCGCATTCCAGGTTTGAGGCCCCCAGATCGAGCACATAATTGGTAAGAAATATTCCCTGGGTTAATGCGACATGAATGGTGGCAAAGATCGCCTCGATCGTGGAGCAGTGAAGCGCCTCACGGATGGTGTGCATCTCGCTTCGAGGCGTTCTGCTCCCTTTATCCAGATCGATCAGAGAACTCATCAGAGGGTGATATTTTACCCGGTTTTCCCTTCTGATTGAACCGATTCAGAGGGCTGGAGATGACCGGCGGGTCAAAGACTGGTATCCTCTCCACCTTTCCATGGGTGGAAAATATCGGTTTCTTTGTGCAGAATCCTGTTATGGAAATCATCATTGATAAAATTCTCGACCAATCATTTCTGGAGGATTGTTCTGGTGTTTAACAAACTTGCCTCACTGCTGCCTGCGAATATTGTCTTGGCTGCTTTCTTCACCGTTCTGTTTCCGTGCCTGCCGGCTGCTTTCAGCCAGCCTCAGAGGCCATCGGGCAGTGACCTGATTCCCTTCACAAACCATTGGACTTCGCCCGATTACAAAGCCCCCGACCTGCTCAGCATCCTTGGCTGCGATGCGGCCCGTTGGAAACCACGCATCTCCACCACGCTGGTGGAAACTCTGGGGGGATTCAACATCGCTTATGATTCTGCCCGTGACCGCATCGTTCTTTTCTTCGGAGTCGATGACTCCGGATCCAACCTGATTTCTGAAACCTGGGAATGGGATGGGACCAACTGGGAAACTCTGGCAGTCGGCGGGCCTGAACCGCGAGTCAACCAGAGCATGATTTATGATTCCAGCCACAGTGAATCCATCCTCTTCGGCGGACAGGGTTATGATGAGCAGCATTTTTTCAAGAAAATGCTGGGTGATACCTGGGGCTGGAATGGCGATACCTGGAGCCAGAAGCAGACAGCCCATTCACCTTCGCCTCGTGCGGGACACGCCCTCGCTTTTCGATCACCGGCTGGGGATACCGTGCTTTTTGGCGGGGATAAAGTCGATTCCTTGGACTATTCAGGGCCATTCCTGAATGAAACCTGGACCTGGGATGGAGCGGACTGGTCTCAGGCCTCCCCGCTCCTTTCACCTCCGCCACGCTCCCGCCATGCCATGGCTTACGATTCCCATCGGGATCGTGTGGTCCTGTATGGAGGCCAGGGAGAATCCGGAATCCTGGGGGATACCTGGGAGTGGGATGGTTCCAGCTGGCTCCAAATCAACACAGCTGTGTCGCCTCCCCCACTGCGTGCCCATGCCATGGCTTATGACTCCGAAAGGCAGAAAGTTGTCCTGTATGGCGGCGAACTCGGCATCGGGTTTTCTTATGAAACCTGGGAGTATGATGGAACCAACTGGGCCAAGATCAAAGCCGGAAATCCGCCGGTGACCGACAGCGTCGTCATGACCTATGACAGCCTGAGAAAGGAATGCTTTCTCTTTTCAGGAGAACCTCCGGTCACTAACTTTGTCTATGACGGGAAACCCAATTGCACTGAATGAATCCACTCTCAAGAAAGATGCCTCCACGACAGGCAGGATCAAAAGATATGTCAGATGGTTCAGGTGTTGAGACTCATAAACCCGATTACAAGAAAACCCTTGGGCTTCTTTCCAAGGAACAGGCCGAGGCGATTTTCCCTCAAAAAGCCAACCTTCCTCAAAGGGAGCCTGAGACCCTGCGATTCTGGGATCAGAATGAAATTTACAGGCAGCTCCGCAAGCTCCGCCATGGCGCCCCGGCCTTTGTCCTGCATGATGGGCCACCGTATGCCAATGGCAGGATCCATCTCGGGACCGCGCTGAATAAAATCCTGAAAGACATCACCCTCCGTTCCCGTGCCCTGGATGGATGGGATGTCCCCTTCACTCCCGGCTGGGATTGCCATGGCCTTCCGATCGAGCACAAGGTCATGCAGGAGCTGCGCAAGGAAAAGTCAGAAATATCGGGCGCCCTCGAGCTGCGCAAACGATGCCGGGAATACGCCCTTGAATACATCGATATCATGACCGAAGACTTCAAACGGCTGGGAGTCCTGGGTGACTGGAGTGATCCCTACAGGACCATCGATCCCTCTTTCGAAGCCCATGAGCTCAACCTCTTTTCGCGCCTGGTGGAAAGGGGGATGGTGTACCGGAATCTCAAGCCGGTTTACTGGTGCCCCGGGTATGAAACCGCTCTGGCCGAGGCCGAGGTGGAGTACCAGGAAAAGACCTCTCCCTCGATCTATGTCAAATTCCCCTCGATCGATATCGACAATATCCTCAATGGGAAGTGCGGGGACTCTGCAAAGCCCCTCTCTGTCCTGATCTGGACCACCACTCCCTGGACAATCCCGGCCAACCTCGCCATTGCGCTCCACCCGCGCTACCGCTATGCAATCATCGAAACCGCAGAAGAGCGCCTGCTGGTGGCCCAGGATCTTGCCGGACGTGTGATCCAGGAAGCCGGGCTGAACCCGGTTGCGGTGCATGAAGCTCCATTGGGAGCACAGTTTGAAAAATTACACTGCCGCCACCCCTTTGTGGACAGGGAGTCCATTCTCATCCTGGGTGAGCATGTGACCCTCGAGGCTGGCTCTGGTTGCGTCCATACCGCCCCCGGCCATGGGCATGATGATTACCTCATCGGCATGAAGTATGGGCTGGATGTTTATTCTCCAGTGGACTCCAGGGGGCGGTTCACCGCGGAGGTTCCTGAATTCGCCGGGATGCCGGTCGAAAAGGCCAATCAGCCGATCATCAGCCTGCTCAGAGAAAAAGGGGCCTTGCTCCACGAGTCCTCGATCGTGCACTCCTACCCTCATGACTGGCGTGAGAAGAAACCGGTCATTTTCCGCGCCACTCCTCAGTGGTTCATTTCACTGGAAGCCCATGGGCTGCGGGATTCCCTGCTGCACACCATCGACCAGGTTCAATGGATTCCCAAATGGGGGAAAGACCGCATGGTGGCCATGCTCGAAAATCGAGTCGAATGGTGCATCTCGCGCCAGCGCGCCTGGGGGGTTCCGATCCCGGCGATCTATTTTCCCGATACCGAAAATGCCCTGCTCGATCCGGCCTTCATCCGGGGATTTGCGGATATCGTTGCCGAAAAGGGAGTGGTTGTCTGGTTTGAACTGATCGAGGGTGTCGAAAACCCCGGCACCGAAAAGCTCCGTTCCCTGATCGAACACACACTCGCCACAGCGGGAATCACGGATCGCTGGGAGCTGGGGAAAGACACACTCGATGTCTGGTTCGATTCCGGTTCCAGCCATACTGCGGTGCTCAATGAACGTTATGGCCTTTCGTATCCGGCCGATCTCTACCTCGAAGGAAGCGACCAGCACCGCGGCTGGTTTCAGAGCAGCCTGATCACCGCCGTAGCGGGAGAACTGGGCGCACCCTACAAGGCTGTATTGACCCATGGTTTTTTTGTGGATGAAAAAGGGGAGAAACTCTCCAAGACCAAAGGCAATTACATTGAAACCCGTGAAGCAGTCGATCAGTATGGCGCTGATATCCTCCGCCTCTGGGTCTCTTCCGAAGATTTTCGTGGGGATATTTCTGTTTCCACCAATATCCTCAAACAGAGAGCCGAAGCCTATCGGCGTTTTCGGAATACCTGCAGGTTCCTCCTCACCTCTCTGTATGATTTCGGCCAGGAGTGGATTGTCCCTGAAGACAGCCTTCTCGATCTGGATCGCTACCAGCTCCTTCAGTGGCGGAAGCTCGAAAAGGACATACGCTCCGCTTATCTCGATTTCGAATACCATCGAGTCTATCACCTGGCCAATTCTTACTGCACAGTCAATCTGTCGGCGCAGTTTTTCGATATTCTCAAAGACCGCCTGTATACCTTCGCCAAACGAGGCCTGGCGCGCCGCAGTGCGCAGACTGTGCTGCTCGAGATCTCACGCGGCCTGTTCCGTGCTTTGTCCCCGCTGACCAGTTTTACCAGTGAAGAAGCCTGGCAGGCTCTGCATCGATTGAATCTGGTGCAGGAAGAGAGTGTGGTCCTGGCAGCCTGGGATATTAAAGAGGCAGGCCAGCCGGCTGAAGAAGAAAACCTGGTCGAGACCTGGAACTGGCTGTTCGCTCTGCGTGACCAGGTCAATGCCGCCATTGAGCCGCATCGCAAAGCCGGCCGGATCGGCCAGTCGCTCGAGGCGCGGATCGACCTCTGGTTCGATTCGGATGACCAACGCAGCCGGGTGGAATCGATCCAGGGCCTGCCATCGGGAACCGACCTCAATTCGCTCCTGATCGTCTCGGAAGTCGAATGCCATTCCGGAAAGGCTCCAGAGGAAGCCCATGTCTCCCAGGATCTCCCCGGAGTGGCCATTGCTGTAAGCCGATCGGACCTGGCCAAATGTGTCCGCTGCTGGCGTTATGTCCGGCAGGTGGGCACCGATTCCGCTCATCCGGAAATCTGTGACCGTTGCCTCGAGGCGGTGAAAGCGAGTGAGTAATCTCCCCGAAGAGCCGCTCAGCGAAGGCAATGGCTGGATCGAGGTCGAAGAACCTGAGTGTGGAACAGGGAGAAAAGTGACCTTCTTCTGGCTGATCGCCCTGGTGGTCCTGTTGATCGATCAGACATCCAAAGCCGCAGCCCTGGCCTTTCTGGATCGGATGCACCCATTCCCGGTCATCCCATCACTTTTCGAGTTGCGGCTCGAGTTTAACAAGGGGGCAGCCTTCAGCCTGTTTGTGGGGGGAAGGTGGATCTTTGTGGCTGTATCGATTGCCGCTCTGTTTTTCCTGCCGCTTTATCTGCGCAGCCTTTTCCAGGCTGGTGAAACCAGCTGGGTCTACCCGGTCGGGATCGGCCTGATACTGGGGGGCGCCATGGGAAATGCCCTGGATCGCATCTTCCGGCATGAGGGACGGGTGGTCGATTTCTTTCATGCCTTCTGGGGGCGCCACAGTTTTCCTGTTTTCAATGTCGCGGACAGTGCCATCACCATCGGCCTGTTCTTCCTCCTGATGATCCTCTTCCTCCCCGGGTTGTTTGCCGCAGGCTTCTCCGAGAAAGTTGAGCAAGATGTGGCCGATACTGTTCAGGATAGGTGATTTTGAAGTCGGCACCTTTGGCCTGATGGTCGCCATCGGTTTCTTTGCCGGTTATGCCACAGCTGTCTCTCGGGCCATCCGGGCCGGTTACCCCGAAGAGAAAATCTCCAACATGCTGATCCTGTGCCTGGTGATGGGTGTGCTGGGAGCCAAGATTCTGCATGTCATTGTTTATTTCAATGAGAGCACCCTTTCGGAGCTGGTCTTCTCACGGCGCGGGCTGGTTTTTTATGGCGGCCTGATCGGGGGTGTCCTGACCGGGTGGTGGATTGTCTGGCGCAATGGATGGAATCCGGCTGAGGTGGCGGACCTGCTGGCTCCCTCGGTTGCCCTGGGTGAATTTTTCGGAAGAATCGGCTGCCTGTTGAATGGCTGCTGTTTCGGAAAGATCTGCTCGAATCCCCTCGGAATCCGCTTTCCTCGAATCGAATACAAAGGCGAATTGATCGGGAGCGATCCCTTCTATCATCAGCTGGTCCATGGGCTGATCCCGCCGGATGCAGCACAGTCGCTTCCGGTCTATCCGACCCAGGCTTTCTCTTCTCTGGCGGCTCTGGCGACCTTCCTGTTTCTGGTTTATGTCCTGTTTCCCCGGCGCTCATTCAAGGGGCAGGTCGCTCTCACGTATCTGATTCTCTATTCCGTGTGCCGGTTTCTGATCGAGGTCTTTCGGGATGATCCACGGGGTTCCTGGTTCCCTGGATTGTCTACCTCGCAGGGGATCTCTGTGGGGGTTCTCATTGCGGCAATTGGAATGTGGATTTATCTGAAGAGGCAGGATCATGCCGCCCGAAAAGATGGCGCCCCACAGGCACAGCCATGAACGAATTGAGGGCTGCCTCTCCCCAAACCGCTGTTAAAATTGAATTTGAAAATCATTTCGCTTCAGGGCATGAAAAAGGGTTGCGAGAACTTCGCGGGTGTGTTAATTTCTCTAAGTCCAAAGGATCGAACGGGTTGTGCACAACTTGTGAATAACTTGGCTGAGTTCCGGGGCATGGCTGGGGGAGAAAAGTCATGCATCGGAAGTCATGATCTCCGGGCCTGATTGATTCTTGCTTTTGCATGTTTGACAAAATGGTTTTCTGTCTTGCGTTTGGTCGAGACTGAAACCAGGTCAGTATTGTTGGCTTAACCTGCTCAATTTGTTGAAATTAGCCAACTGCGGCCGGTGGGTATTAAGGGTGAAAGAGTGATGACTTCGGCGAGAGGGGAATTCTGTGTGTCCAACCCGGAAGGCTCCCTCTGCGTTTGTTGTGAGACAACCTCCTTTTATTCCTCCACCGACTGTTTCAGCTGCGATTGAAAAGAAGCCCATTTCTTGAAGGGGTTTCTTGCGGTTGTTTATAAGATGTGAATCATGGGGCTTGTGCGGGGGAGCATACTAAGAATGGGAGGCATGGCGGACACTTTACTTCAGACTCGAGGGGGCACGCATCCACCAACCATTCTGTGAGTCAGGTTGGCTGGAAATTGCTGAATCTGAAGCAAGGCTGTTTTTCGCATTCGATTGCTCAATGAAACCATCGCAATTGGAAGTATGGCGTCATGTCGACCAGCTTCTGCGCGATCAACTGGAACCGGAAGATTATGATTCCTGGTTCTCCGCAGTTTCTCTCGATTCCCTGGATGGGAAACAGGCGGTCCTGTCGGTTCCCTCGGTTCACCGCCGGGACTGGATACAGCGGCACTACCGAAGATATCTTGAAGATCTCTTCCGGATGGTTCTCGGCCAGGAAGTGCGCATCGAGTTCAAGGTCGGAGACTCGGCTCCCAGAGAAGTCTCGCAACCCCCCGGATCCCAAGGACTATGTGGAAGGCAGATCCGACTCCCAGACTGTCGGCCTGCCTCTCAACCCGCGCTACCGCTTCGATTCTTTCGTCGTAGGCGATGGGAACCGGATGACCCATGCCTATGCGCGTGCGGTGGCCGAAAATCCCCCGGGCGAGGTTTATAATCCGCTTTACCTCCATGGCGGGGTGGGGCTTGGAAAAACACACATCATGCACGCTATCGGCCAGGCGATCCGTGATTCCGGCCGGGGCCTGCGTGTCGCCTACCTGGATGCGGAAAGTTTTGTCAACGAATTCATCATCGCGATTCAGAAAAAGAGCCGCAATGAGTTCCAGGAACGCTACCGCAATAATGTCGATGTCCTGCTGGTCGATGATATCCACTTCCTGGCCGGCAAAGATGCCACTCAGGAAGAGTTCTTCCACACCTTCAATTCTCTCTACAACAGCCGCAAGCAGATCGTGGTCTCCAGTGACTGCCCTCCCAAGAACCTGCCGCTCATTACCGAACGGTTGCGGTCCAGGTTCGCCGGAGGCCTGATCACCGAAATTCAGGCGCCCGACCTGGAAACACGTGAAGCGATCCTGCTCATGAAGTGCGAGCAGGAAAACATCCATCTTCCCGGCGAAGTCATCCGCCTGATCGCCCAGCGTGTCCAGAGCAGCATCCGTGAACTCGAGGGTGCGCTGGTCAAACTGGCCGCCCATTCCCGTTACACCGGCAAGTCGATCAATATCGAAGTCGCTCAGCAGATCCTTCGTGATGTTGTCCATGATGATCCGACCGGAATCTCGATCGAGAAGATCCAGAAACAGGTCGCTGAGCATTTCCGTGTGAAAACCAGCGATCTGCTTGGCTCAAAACGGAATCGTTCCATCGCGGTTCCGAGGAGGGTGGCCATGTACCTCAGCCGGGAACTGACCAATCATTCCTTCCCGGAAATTGGAGTGTTTTTCGGCAACAAGGACCACAGCACAGTCATCCATGCCTGCAAGAAAGTCGAATCGGAAATGAGTGAATCCGAGGAATTCCTGAAGTTCATCGACCGGCTTAAACAGGAAATCCGTGGGATGAGTTCATAACCGGGTTTCGGGTCTTTCACATTCCGGATAATTCTGGAAAATATCAATCTCTCAAAGTCTTCGGATCTTTGATATGTTTGTCATTCCGGAGATTGTTTGATATCATTTAATATGTGAATTTCACCTCTACTGGAAGCCAGCCATGCCCCAAAGACCACCGAAACTGTTAGCCTATTTTGAAAAGGGCATGAAAGCCATGAATGCCCAGGACCATGAAGGTGCGGCGGAATGGTTTGCCGCCATTGTCGATATCACTCCGGCCGACAAGGAAGCCCTCGAACTGTATGAAAAATGCCGCATGGTCCATGCCCAGAAGGGGCTGACTTTTTTCAAACGGCTGCTGTATTCACTGCTTGGAAACCTCCTTTACTCCTTCGGGATGAAAAAACAGGCTGTTTATTACCTCGGTGTCCTTTCCATGGACAAGCCGCATGACCCCCAGCTGGCCGCCAAATATGGCAACTCCCTGCTGGCTTCCTCACAATCCGCTCTGGCATCGCTCGCTTTCCGGAGGGCTTTGCAGTTCCGCCCGAATGACAAGGCGATCCTGAAAGCCGCCGGTCCTGCTTTCGAAAAGATCGAAGATGCCCCGGCCGCCATCGATGTCTACCACCGCCTTTCCAAACTGGAGCCTTTGAAAGGTGAATGGAGTGTCAAAGTCAAAAATCTGAGCGCTAACCATTATGGAGAATCGGGTGGCATCACCAACCTGAAGGATCGCCGTGCCGAAGAGGAGAAAAAGGCGCTCCAGCAGCAGACTGTGGAAGGCAAAGAAGAACGCATCCGCGAGCTCCTCGATCTGTACAACTCCGACCGTGAAGCCAACAAAGGGGTTCTCTGCGAGATCGGCAGGCTTCTGGTTCAGATCGAAAAATTCGACCAGGCGCTGGCCATCTGGGGGCGTGTCCTCGAAGGCCTGAAATCCGCCGGCACGGATGAGGACAAGCCCGACCTCGATGACCGCCAGGTCGAAGAAGCCCTCCACATGACCGCTCTGTGCAATGAAAAAAAGGAGCGCTTCGACAAAGCGGAAGAGGGCTATGAAACCCTCCTTCAGAAATTCCCCACCGACACCCGTTATTGTGACTGCCTTTATGCGGTTCGCCTGAAGGTCCTGGAGAACCGGATCGCCGCTGAGCCGGACAACCCCCAGCTGCTCGAAGAGAAAAAGAAACTTCGAGTCGATTACCTGGAGAACAAAGCCGGAATCCTGTCCGGGCTGGTTGAAAAACGCGCTGGTGATCCTGACCTTCTCCTGGCTTATGGCAAGGTATTGACCGAAAAAGGTGATCTTGATGAAGCCATTCCGATCATCCAGAAAGCCTCCCAGAATCCGGCCCGTGCTTTCCCTGCTTTGCGCCAGCTGGGGTGGCTGTTCATCGAAAAGGGGCAGATCCCCCTGGCTATCGATACCCTGAAAAGGGCACTCGAAAAAGCCCCGCCTTCACGCTCCCCATCGGGTGATGTCAAAGACATCTGGTATGGTTTGGGAGAGTGCTATTTTCGGCAGGGCGACAAGGTCAATGCCCGTGAATGGTGGAAGAATATCTATGAGTGTGATATCGAATTCCGGGATATCCGTGAACGTTACGAAGGCCTGATGGCCTGACCTCTTCAGTCATGGATCCATTCTTCCTGCCTGAACAAGAACGGAACCCTGCAGCCCCATGATCGATTCTGTCCGGATCGGCACACGCGGCAGTCCGCTCGCACTCTGGCAGGCGGACTGGGTCAAAAAGTCCCTTGCCAGACTGGGAATTTCCTCCTGCATCGAAATCATCCGCACCAGTGGAGACAAACACACACAAGGCCCCCTTGCCGACAAAGGAGGCAAAGGGCTTTTCGTCAAGGAACTTGAAGAAGCTCTGCTTCAGGGAACAATCGACCTGGCGGTTCACAGCCTCAAGGATGTTCCCACTGCCCTTGATCCACGCTTTCATCTGGCCGCCTTTCTTCCACGCGCAGATGTCCGTGACTGCCTGGTATGGCCGGGGCCGTTTACTCATATCACCGACCTTCCACCAGGCCTGCTTCTGGGGTCGTGCAGTCTGCGGCGGATCTCCCAGATGCTGGTTCTGAATCCTCACCTGAAGGTGGAACCACTCCGTGGGAATGTCGAA
Source organism: Candidatus Hinthialibacteria bacterium OLB16 (assembly GCA_001567115.1). Lineage (GTDB taxonomy): Bacteria > Hinthialibacterota > Hinthialibacteria > OLB16 > OLB16 > OLB16. Next base: position 59,511 of record LMZT01000163.1, read on the forward strand.
ACACGGCTTGAAAAAGTCCGCACCGGACGGGTGGGTGCGACCCTTCTCGCCAAAGCCGGCCTGGATCGCCTCGGAATAAGCGATGCCGGCCTTCTCCATCCGCTTCCTCTCGAGGACCTCATACCGGCAGCAGGGCAGGGGATTGTGGCGATCGAGATCGACACACGCCAGGATCCGCTCCGTGATCTCCTTTCGCAAATCGACTGTGCAGAGTCACGGTATGCTGCCGAAGCGGAAAGGACAGTCGTTCAGACCCTGGGAGGGACCTGTGTCAGCCCGATCGGCGCCTATGCCTCGGTCGATCGGGATCAGTTGTCTGTGCAGGCATTTGTTGGCGATCACCAGGGCAGGAGGACGCTCCGGGATTCAGTGACCGGGCCTGTCCACCAGCGTGTGGAACTTGCGAGAGGATTGGCTGAAGGCCTGCTGCGCTCGGGTGCAGCAGAAATTCTGGCCTCCTGCGGCTGAGGGCAGCTGTTGGGTTCGATGCTCCAGTTAATGAGGAGATGGCATGGAACTTGAAAATGTCGAACTGCTGATGATCCGGCCCCACCTGGCGGAAATTCCGCAGCATCAACTCCCGCCCGGCTACCTCCTGCGGACATTCAACGATCCCGATATCCGTCAGTGGGTCCGCATCCATGAACTCGCCGACCAGTTCAACTCGGTAACCCTGGATACCTTCTATAACGAGTTCGGGGCGGACATGGGTTCTCTCAAAGAACGGTCTTTTTACCTCGATGCACCCGATGGTGCCACCATCGGAACCGCCACCGCCTGGTATAATCCTTCATTCGAAGGGGCCGATTATGGAAGGGTTCACTGGGTGGCGATTGTCCCTGAAGCACAAGGCAAAGGACTCTCCAGGCCACTGTTGACCGCAGTCATGAACTGCCTTCAGGCCAATCACGAGAGAGCCTATCTGGCGACCTCGAGCGCACGCCTGGCGGCGATCCGCCTTTACCTGGAATTTGGCTTTTCTCCCTACACCAATCCCGAATTTCCTCTTGAGGGCTGGCGGGTCGTGAAACAGAATTTCCTTTCTGCCGGGCTGGCTGTTCCGCCGCAGGTGGAATCCATCTGCAGATAAGGTGTTCGGTCCCTGTCAGGCTGCTGACCAGTTCCTCAGCTCGGAGAGGCTCCTGTAAATTTTTCGAATCGCCTGCGAAATCATTTCCACATGCTGTGTCGTGGATCCGAGAAGCGCATTCTGCCGAATCCAGACCGAAGTTTCACGGCAGACCCTGTCGGTAGCCGGAAGGTGGCACTTCTCATAATCCGGCAATGCCAGCCCGCGCAGAAAGGCCTGCGCATCCGCGAGAAAGCCTTTTTCATGGTGCAGCGGACGATACCCGGGGCGGCAGATGATCCCCTCTGCTTCCATGGCTTTCATGAAAGTCTCCCGTGGTATCCCTCCGAACTTTTCGCTGTCAAACCGCAGGATGAGGAGGTGCAGGGCATGGCAGTCCACACGCGGGTCGCGTGACTGCAGCTCGATTCCCGGGACATCCGCAAGGGCAGATTTGAGATAGGCCCAGTTTTTCTCCCGTTGTTTGAAATATTCCTCGAACCGTTCCACCTGTGCGAGCAGGACTGCTGCCTGGAATGCCCCCATCCTGAAGTTATTTCCAAGTGTCTGGTGCTCATATTCAGCCCCGCCCACCCAGCGTCCGCAGTTCTTGAGGCTGGTGCAGATCTCCCACAGGTCCTGGCGGTCAGTGGTCAGCATTCCCCCCTCTCCAGCAGCCAGGTTCTTGCTGGACTGAAAACTGAAGCTGCCGATATCTCCGATCGAGCCGACCCCACGGCCATTCCAGACCGCGCCATGGGCCTGAGCCGCATCCTCGACAACCGCCAGTTTATGTTCCGAAGCGATCTGGCACAGGGCATCCATATCACAGGGGCACCCGGCGATGTGGACCGGAATGAGAGCGCGAGTGCGTGGAGTGATGCAGTTTCTGACCGATTCGGGATCCAGATTGAATGTGCCTGGATCAATATCCGCGAACACCGGGATGGCATGGCACCACAAAACAGCAGCCGCGGTCGCCATGAAGGTGTATGAGGGGACAATGACCTCATCGCCCCGGCCGATTCCCAGCGCCCGCAAGGCCACCATCAGGCTGACTGTTCCATTCGAAACAGAAACCGCGTAACGGGCACTCTGCAGCCTTGCAAAGCGCTGCTCCCATTCATCGATCAGTTTGGAGTCCAGTCCCCAGTATCCGCTTTCCAAGGCTTCAGTGAGGCGGTCGAGCTCGCCCTGCCCCCACTGCGGCCAACGGACAAAAGGTTCAGTGCATGTTTTCGGTCCGCCCAGAAGAGCCAATTGACTCATGTGTTCAAACTGCCTTTCTTGATCAGGAGGAATAAAAAGTGATCATCCGATATGAAATGATATTAACTCAAGCCGAACGAAAACCACACCACCCTGCCTCCCAGGACCGGGGCATCCAGGAAAACCCAGTTCCTCCATGGATCAGCCGGGGGAGAGTTCCTATTTGGCCCCCATGGCCAATGCACCGGATGCAACCGGCAGGTGCTGGTTTTGAGGGGGCGAAGAGGTTTTGCACCTCTGCTGGTAGGCCTTATCGAGCTTCTGGATGCTTGCTTCAACCCACTCTTTCTCGGGCAGATGATACACCGATTCCGGGAAATACCGGATGGTGGATTTCAGATAACGCATCCAGGCCATGCGGATTTTATGGCTTTTGATGGTGTTGATCAGGAAGCGGGTTGCATAGAATTTCCAGGGCTTCTCGAGGAACCAGTAGCCATACTGGCCGATCGCTTCGATCAGATCGGCTGGCCCGTTGACATTGGTCACCAGGTTGTCATGGTTGCAGGCCGGCAGCAGGTCGAAGTTGCCATCGAAGGCATTGCAGCTGACCGCCTCATCCCCCAGCTCGGTGCCTGGGTAAGGCATGAAAAAGTGGACAATCATGCAATGCACCCGGGTCTTGATGACCATGGCGATGGTTCCCAGGATCGATTCCAGGGTTTCACCGGGAATTCCCACCATGATCGACGAAACGATATCGATTCCGTTCTTCTCACAGAGGTCTCTGGCGCGGAACAGGTCTGAGTTTTTAACCGGCTTCTTGAGGATCCTCAGACGTGTGGCTTCATCTCCTGTCTCGACCGCAAAGAAAATTCTCAGGCAGCCGGCCTCTGCCAGCTGCGCTGTCAGTTCCTCGCTGCGCATGACATTGGCGATGCTGTGGCAGTGGAAGGGAAGGCGCACCTGGTCGCGCATCATCGGCAGAAAATCGTTGAGCCAGCGGTTCTGGATCAGGAACACATCATCCTGGAAGGCGATATAACGGAACCCGTAACGTTCTTTTGTTTCAATCAGTTCCTTGATGACATTGGCAGGGCTGCGCCGGCGGACATTCGGGCCGCTTTCGATTTCACGCTGAGCGTGGTTATAGCAGAAGGTGCAGTCGAAGGGGCAGCCCCGGGCCGTGATGAAGTACCCGATCCCATCCTTCCACAAGTGCTCGAAGGGGCGCACCAGCTCTTTATCCGAAAAAGGCAGCGAGTCGAGATCGTCCAGGTTCGGGCGGACACCATTGCGGGTTATTTCACCATCTTTTTTTACCCACAGGTTGGGGGTGTTTCTGTAGTCACGGCCTTCCTGCATCGCGGTGACATACTCCAGCATGGGGTATTCGCCTTCGCTGCGGCAGACCACATCGGCTCCGGGATCTTCGATCATCTCCGGGAAGAAGGTCGGATGCGGCCCGCCATAGATGACCGGCAGCCCGAGGGCTTCTTTGAGGATGCGTGTCCGCGCCAGCATCTCTTTGTGCTGGCCTGTGCAGGTGGAGACAGCCAGCAGATTCGGCTTGCGTTTGGCGACTGCTTCAATCAGGTCGGAAGGGTTGGGAGTCTGGTCGGAATTGATGGCTTCGCACTCATGCCCGTTCTGTTTGAGGACCGCAGAAATGGTGGTGACACCGATCGGCTCCTGGCCAAGGATCAGATCATCGAATAAAAATAGGACCTTCATGACAGGTTTTCCTCTCCGGCCGGTAATGAAACCGCCTTTTGGTTCGCCCAATGGACCCTGAATTTCACTTAAAAACCACTCGGAGAAACATCTCCTTCTCCGTTTCACTTTGAGTCTAGCTGCCCGATTCCCCGATGTCAATCAGGTTTCCGAACGCACCTCCAGCACATCCTCTCCCATCGGAGGCAGCACCGAAAAGAATCTTCAGAGCAGCAACCCGCAGGCGATGGCCTGTTCTTCCGGAGCCTCAACTCATCGCTGGATCGGAAATTGTCCACTGGCCATTTTCAACCCGCCCGGCAAATCGGTACGAAGTCCCATTGGCACTCGCAGAAAGATCGTACCACTGTTTGCCCGCCTGTGTGGAAACCTTGATCTCCTGTTTCTGGCCCGGATTGAGCGAAACCGGATCGAAATGGCCGCCATACGATTCATCCGCCAGGGTGATGCGGATCGGCTTGTCCGAAGTATTGGCAAGGGTCAGGGACAGGTCTGCTCCCTCAGCCCGGACATCGGCATTGAATGCCGATTTTCCCGAGAAGCGCAGCTCACGCATGAAGCCATTCGGCCCATCGATCCGGACATGGCCATTGCCTTTGACCGGAAACAGGTCTTCGATGACATCCCCGGGGGAAACAGCATAGGCCCTGCAATGCAACTTTTCTCCATAGGAATAGGCATTGAAAGCTCCGCCTGCGGATTGGTCCCCATTCCGGCTGTTGCCTGCCTCCAGACGGATCCTGACTCCCTTGTCATCCGATTGGATGCCCGCTTCCAGCTCATAAGGTAGAGGGCACGAAGGACGGCTGCCTTCCTCCTGGAAAGCCTTGATTTTGAAACTGGGTGTGTCTTCAGGCTTCAGCCGCATGGCTGGCTTGGGTGGAGCCTGAAAGCTGGCTTTGTGAATACGCTCCACATAGGTGTCCCGGTCGAGGGGTTTAGGAAGATCGTAATGCTCGCCATTGTAGGGCTTGAAAGCGGAGGTGAGATCGCTGCAGACCGTCCGGCGCCAGGCACTGATGTTCGGCTCGGGCACAGGCGTGCCTTTTCCGGCCAGCCAGGTCTCCAGAAACATGATGATGGAAGTGTGGTCACTGACCTGTGAGTTGACACACCCACCCCGGGTCCAGGGTGAGGCGACAACGAGTGGGCAACGATACCCCAGGCCGATGGAATGGTCACGGTGATGGGCATCGGATACATCCAGGGCCGTGTCGATCCCCTTCGATACCTTCCCTGTCTCAGGCCGGCCCGGATGGGGTGCGATGAATGGTGGGACATGGTCGAAGAGGCCGTCATTCTCGTCATAACACAGAATGAAGACAGTCTTCTTCCAGACTTCGGGGTCACTTGTGAGAATATTCAGAGCCTCGCTCAGGTACCATGCTCCAAACCATGCGGAGCTGGGATGATCCGAGAACCGTTGCGGGGCGACCAGCCAGGATACTGCGGGGAGGTTGCCTGTCTCCACATCTTTGCGAAACTGGTGCAGCACATCTCCTTTGGGAACAGCAATCTTCCGGCTTTTGCCGTTGTCATCATAGGTGAGTTCGGCCAGGGTGCGGAAATCCGGATCCCCTTCGTTATAGCAGAAGGCCTTCTCATGGATTGCACGCTGCTGGGGGGTGAGGCTGCGCCAGCCTTCCTCTGTGTACTCCGCCATCTCCCTGCGGATCTCATCGAGGGTCCCCATCGCTTCGTTTTTCTGCTCCTCGAGTTTGTGCCTGTCTGCGCCAGTTATTGAGCCATCTGCCAGTTTTCTTGAGGCTGCTTCGATCTGCGCGGTGAGCCTCTCCGCCAGCTTTGGAAGATAGGCGCGCCTTGATTTGGAGTATCGGACACGGTACTGGGTGAACCACTCGATGGGGTTGTCGGTAAAGTTAGAAAGCCAGGAATCCTCATCCCCGTCCAAACCGGTGTCGAGGGAGATTTCGTTCTGATAAATCTTCCAGGAGATTCCAGCCTCCTCGAGCCTTTCCGGATAGGTCGTCCAGGCTGCCTCGACCTCATAGGTGGTATCCCCATTCTGGACTCGCGCGGGGTGATCCGCGCTCTCCCTAATGGTTCCAGTCCAGAGAAAAAGCCGGTTTGGGGTTGTTCCGGTCAGTGAAGAGCAGAAGGCCTGATCGAAAACAGTAAACGCATCCGCCAGCGAGTAATAAAACGGGATATCTTCCCGGGTAAAGAACCCCATGGTCATTGGAAACTGATCATCACGGCGCTTGGCGGAGAGCCACTTGTCATAATGGCCCCCATTGCGTGCATCCACCTGGTCTGTCCATGAATGTGGGGTTCCTCCCATCCATGTGATGTTGGTGCCATCCATATCCAGCCGGAAGGGCGGGATGATGGAGCCATCGTCATCCGGCTGGAACCAGACTGGTTTTCCGTTCGGCATCAGGTGAGTCCGGGGATCGCGAAAACCCCTCACTCCGCGCAGCGAACCATAGGTGTGATCGAAAGAACGGTTTTCCTGCATGAGGATGACCACATGCTCCGCATCATGAAATGTGGTTCCGGGATTCGGATCGATGGCGGCCGCCTTGGCTATCGCCTCGGGGATGCCGCTCCAGACAAAGGATGTGGAGCCGAGGGCTGCCAGTGTTTTGATAAAGTTTCTGCGTGACTGCATGATAAAAACAGATGACCTCCAGACTCAGGTTGATTGGTTTGTGTGGATATCGGGCTTCTCATGACAAGAAAGGCATGACTGCGCGTGGTTTACCACACGGCGATTTTCATTCTAGGGTGCAATCTGTTTGCAATCAAGAATCGAGCGAATGGGGGTGTGTCCCTTGCGAATCCAGAGCAGACTGGGTGAAATCAGCCAACTGTAGGGGCGACATTTATGGCGCCCGTTAATCCCATGGCGCCGGTTAATTGGGGATAGAGACCTCGACAAAGCGGACCTGGCGGCGGTTGTGGTCGTAAACAAATACGAGTCTATCGCCAAGGAGAATGGAGTGCGGGTAAGCGAGAGAGCCGCCATGCAGGATGTCTGCTTTTAAAGACCAGGTCTGCATCTCATCCCGGCTGATCCAGATTGAGAGCGGATCCCGGTGGCTTCCGGTGCCGACAACCCCTCCCGTTGCATTGTTGAGAAGGGCGATGCCGCCATCGTTCAGGCGGATGAGATGAGCCAGGCTGGAGGGATTGGGGATATCGGTCTGCCAGGCTGTGCTCCAGGTGCGGCCATTGTCGAGGCTGTCCGAGCGCCAGAGGTAACCTCCGAATTCCGCTCGCATGAGCATCACGATACGGCCATCTTTCAGCTGGATGCAGGTGGGTTCGAGGAGGCCAAGCGGACGGTTGCCAATTCTTCCGTACTCGGTGAGTGGGGCTGCGTTTTCGTTTCCGGCGATGAATACAGAGCATCCATGAAGGTGGGTTGAAAATTTACCTCCATCCTGCTCTCCCGGAGAAGGTGGGATGGCAAGAGCTTCTTCCTCGGTTGCCGCCTGAGCCAGTTTCCTGGCCGGGCCGGGAAATGGCTGCGGCCGTTTTTCGAAAAAGGATGCGGGAAAAAGGAATTCGCCATTGGAAAGCTGGATCGGGCAGCTGATAAAGGCATGATTCTCATGGAGCACGACCGGCACAGGTGGGGACCAGGTGTGTCCTGAATCCCTGGATTCCTGCCTGAAGAAATGCCAGACCGTATACTGCTCCCGGGATGGCCAATGTGCGCCAAAAAGAATGATCCGGCCATCGGTGGTGGTATGCAGGCTGGTGACTGCGCCTGCCATCTCACCTGCCGGGATGAGGATATCCGGTTCGGTCCAGGTCGTGCCTTTGTCGGCCGAGCGGGCAATGAGAACACAGTTATCTGTCGAAGGCTCGTTATCTGTCCCTGAGAGCCAGGTGCACAGAAGGTCGCCATTGGGCGCCTGGATCAGCAGTGCCCCGCAAGCGAGGCGGTAGGTTAATCCGTCTTTTTCCCATCCCTTCAGCCCGTCGAATACAACATGCTCGGTCACCCCGGCCACCCCGCCACTTTCCTGGGCAGCCAGTGACAGCTGGAATTGAGCCCCAATCAATGACCAGCAGGCCAGCAGCAGAAAACCGCGATGGGAAAACATCAGAGCTGCATCCGGACCTCTTCGATATGGACAATCAGAACCCCGCGTGCCCAGGGATAATGGGTTTTGACCTGATCGAGCTCCGGCCCGCTGGTCTTCATTTCACCCCGGCCCCGGATGTGGCAGCCACGCCCCTGCCCGAACTCCCCTTTGACCTGCCGGCTTGCAAACAGCAGTTCGATGCGGTCATTTCCTTTGAGGATTTCCTCGGTCTGCCGGTAGTTGCCGGCGGGAATGAACAGGCGGTCGCTTTCGATCCCCAGCGCTCGCACATAATCGCCCCATGTGGCCACCAGGTGCGGGCCATCCGGGCCAGATGTGGCAATCGCCACCCATTCGGAACGCTCGATCACTTCTTTTCCGGCTTGTTGAATGATCATGTTGCTGGCTTCCTTTCCGGTTTTTGAAATCAATATCGCACCAATCCACACCCCGGTTCAAGCCATGAGCGCCACCCGGAAGATCGTTTTACCAGCAGATTCCCGAGCTGTACTGGAGCGAGTGGCCGCTGACATCCACGGAATCATAGCCGAATGGCCCATAGGCATATCCCTGAAGGGTGTGGCTGGTCAGCTGCCCCTGTGACCACTGAGTCACCGGACCGAATGGGGTGCAGGAGGTCAGCTGGCTTCCGGCTGTCTGCTGGGAAAATTCCTGATTGACAGAACCGCCGTATGGTGAGGGAGAATAGGGTGCTGCTTGCAGGAAAGGAGTCCCACAGATGGGTTCCGGCACACATGGGGTGAAGAAGTGACCTCCGGCCAGGCCGCGGGTCGCCAGAT
>LMZT01000164.1 GCA_001567115.1 Candidatus Hinthialibacteria bacterium OLB16
CATCGGCCGCCGCTGCCCCCTCCTCCCGGATTTTATCTATGGCTTCCTGCCAGCCTGAGCGCAGCTCTCCCAGGAGTGTCCGGACTTCGAGGAGCATTGACGGTTCGGATTTCAACATGCCCGAAAACAGCTGGCGGATCATGTAGTCATATAAACGTGCGAGATTCAATGCGAGGTCGCCGCCTCTGGAGTGGTCCAGGGCTGCCATCAGCTCGGTCAGAATGCGTTGAACTTTGGTTGTTTCACCCCGGAAGGTGGACAGATCCTGTTCCACATGAGCATTGAGGGCGATTGTCAGCTTGCGGATCGCTCCATCATAAAGCATCAGGATCAGCTTGGCCGGATCAGCGGATTCAACCTGTGTTTTCTGGTAGTGGAGATGAGCTTTCGTGGCGAGCGCGTTCATCACAGTACATCCTTTCCCTGATCTTCCAAAGAAGTTATTCCGGCTACGACTTTATCCTAATTTAACTGATCCAATCTTTCTCTCTGGTGAAGGAATGCCTTTTCTCGGCCCATCCTTCTGTATTTCCGGAGCCTTTGAGGGCCTACCTCGAATTAGCCACCCACTGGTTGATCTGCCCGGCCAGGTAGTCGCTCTGCTGCTGCATCTGGGACAACGATTTCTCCAGAGCGGAAAATTGCCGGCGCAACCTTTCCTCGGCTATTTTGGCCCGTTCCTCGATCCCGGTAATTGTTTTGGTGTAGGAGTTGATGGTGTCCTGCAGCGATTTGGCACGAATTGTCAGAGAACCCGAAATCGATCCGGTGAGCTGGTCGATGGTTTTTTCAGCCTGGTCAGAAAATCCGCCTTTCTGAGTGAAAAAGGCCTGGATTGCATCCGGTTTGGCCGCGAAAACCTTCCCGAATTCAGTCTCATTGAAACTCAAAGTGCCATTGGTGTTGACAGTAATGCCGATCTGGCCGAGCGATAGAAACTCCGATGTTCCAATAGCGCTGCCCTCCAGAAGGGAGCTCCCTGTTGTTCCAAGTATTCCCAGGTCCGCGGCGGTTGTTCCACCGCCCACCTCGGCAATGGCCAGGCTGCCCGATCCGCCGCTGGTGTCGCGGATATTAATCCCCGTGCCGCTGCGGTTGACAGCAGCCTCGACCTCGATCGATGAATCGAGGTTGATCAGGTCCATCACCTCCTGAAGATTATCGGCAGAAGACAGGTCGATTGTTGCAGTATTTCCGGATCTGTCGGTAATCTGGATCGAACCTGAAGCCACCCCCCCGCCATTGTTAAGATTCGAAAGCAGGGTGGATGGCAGGGTTGACACGGAGCGGGACAGCAGACCCGAAAGGCTGCTTTCCACACTCAATATGGCTGAGTCCCCGAGCAGGATGCCGGCGCGCTGCGTTTCGGCGTTATAGGATGCATTCTGCTGGGCAAAGGTTTTTGTGGCATTGTAGGCGCTGACGAATGCTTTGACTGCATCGACCGCGCTCTTGCTGTCACTCTGGACTGTGATTGTGGAGATGGCATCGGGTGTGTCATCGCTCAGCAGGGTCATGGTCACCCCGCTGATGACATCAGTCACTGTGTTGCTGGACCGGATGATATCGATGCCGTTGACTTTAAACAGGGAGTTCTGCCCGGATTGGTCCACCTGGGTGAAGGAGGTTTCGAGCACCCCCAGGGCCTCCAGGACATTGTTTGCGTCGGTTAAGACCGGTGTGGATCCATCTCCGCTGTTGATCTCCAGACGGAAAGAGCCGGTTTCGACCTCGACAGCCGAGGCTGTGATCGAGCTTCCCGCAGTCAGGGCTGCGGAATTGATCTCTGCCGCGATGTCATTGAGCGACTGTGTGGAAAAATCGACATTCACATTGATGCTGCCGGCTCCATTGGCGATGCTGATGCTCCCCGAGGGGACATTGCTCTGCAAGCCAAGCAGGCCCTGCAGAGCCTGGGTGCGTGAAGAAAAGCGGCTGCTGGCCGCTCCCGCGGTGATCGAATTGGCGATGGACTCGCTCCCGGCCTGAGCCAGGTGGAGGCTCTCGAGGATGTTGCTGCTGCCGGCATTAACCAGCGTGAAGCCATCCGCACCGGTCGAAAGGGAGCGAATCGACAGGCGGAACTGCCCCTGTGAAACCTCGAGGACATTCGCTGACACGCCCGCCCCGGCATTGGAGATGCGTGAGGCGATATCCCGCAGCGTATCGGTGCTGCGAATGTTGACTGTGGAGTTGTTGACACGAATGGCGCCCTCGAGGCCGAGGGCGGTGGTCTGGCTGGTGAAGGTGTTGTTCGGATCCGATGAAATCTGAAGGGCGGTTGCCAGCTGCTGCACACTCAGAGTGAAAGCACCCGGTTCAGCCGCACTGGAGGCGCTGACTGCAACAATGTTCGAGTTGGTGGAATTGGCGCTTCTTCCACGAAAAGTATCAGCATTCCCAAGGCCCTCGGCAGCCACCCGGACTGCCAGGACATTCCCGCTCAAACCCTGGACCGCAGACAGCTTGTTGGTGGTGGCGGTGCGGCGATTCTCAAGCCGGACAGCCGGGGCACGCTGTGAAAACAGAAGCGCCTCAATAATCTCTGTTGTATTGAGGTTCGATATCAATCCATCGATGGCAAATCCCGACATCAGCGCGCCCTCCTTTTTGACGGGCAGTTTTTTGATTCCAGAATCGATCCGGCCGCCCGTCAGTCCCTCGTTTTTATCAACTTTTTTTGAAAGCATCCCTGAAAAGGGAGGGGGGAGAGGCTGGTTCTCCCCCTGCCTTCTCAGGCCGTTGTGTCGATCAGCAGCCCGATCACTTCACGAAGCCGGGCTGCCGCTTTGAGCACATCGGAAGAAGGAATTTCCCGAATGACTTCTTCCGTGTCCCTGTTAGTCACGATTACCTGGACAATCCCGCTGGCATCATCCACTTTGAACTGGAGACGCACATCGACCATGTTGGCGGTTGCCTGCAGCTGTTCAACCGCTTTCTGCAGGGCAGCTGGATCAACTTGACCTTCAGTCCGCTCCTGGCCGGCTTTCTGCTGTTGTTCAATTTTTTCAGTGTGCCGAGGAGCATATTCGGCAGTACGTGGTGCAGGGGGACTCCCTACAGGAGGACTGACCGATCCCAGGTCGCTCAGGGTTGCAACATTGGCGACTATCATGGTTTCTTCTCCTTCCCTCCAAATTCGGAGGTTCTAATGCCGGTCTCGAATCCCCCTCCGGACCGGCTCGCTTTTTCCGGCGAGCAACAAACCGCATCATGGGTTTCACTTTATCAGAATGATCGGGAGGGGAGCGGGATAAAAGCCGCTCCCCTCAATGAAACCTCTGAGATTATCGAAGCAGCGCGAGCACACCCTGCGGAGCCGAGTTGGCCTGAGCCAGGATGGCAGTGCCGGCCTGGAGCAGGATCTGGTTCCGGGTGAACCGTGTTGTTTCGAATGCGATGTCGGCATCCCGAATACGCGACTCGGAAGCGGTCAGGTTCTCAGCCGCCACACCCAGGTTGGCCATGGTGGCTTCGAGACGATTGGTGAAAGCACCGAGTGCGGAGCGCTGTGAGTCGACCTGGTTGATGGCCTCATCAATGATCGCGATGGCCTCATTGGCTCCGGTCAGTGTGGTCACATCGATCCCGGCTACTGTGCGTGCGGCGCCACTGGGCTGGGTGTCACCCACAAATCCCAGGTTGGTGGCACGCAGATCGCCGAACTGGACACTGACTCTCTGGTTCTGGTTGGCCCCGACCTGGAACGCCAGTGAATTGTTAGTCGCTTCGATCAGGAAAGTGCGGCTGCTGCCGCCATCGAGGTCGATGACCGCATCAAAATCGAGAGTGACTGTCTCACCAGCGGCAAAGCCGGCGGCTGTCCCGCTCTGGAACTGAACCTTGGAAGCACCATTCTGGAAGTTCACTGTGGTGCCACCTTCCAGGCTGCCCTCGTAGGCCTGGGCAACGATGGTCAGGGTATCGGTTCCGGCTGTCAGGGTTGCACCCAGGGTAAAGGTGATCTGGGCAGCGGATTCACTTGGATCCGATGGAGTCGGGCCATAAGCAGTAACGGTATCTCCAGCGGTCACAGCCTGTGAGGGTCCGCCACCTACTGTCAATGTCGCGGTGTTTTCGTTGCCGGCCACACGGACTGTGTTGCTCAAACTCCCCACAGCGGCTCCCCCGTTTCCTGAATCATCTATACTAAGGGAGATCGACAGGTTGGTGTTGGTTCCTGTCGCCGCTGCTGTAACAACGAACTGCCCTGTGGCGGCATCATAACTGGCGGTGTCGGTTCCGATCGCAGCGTTGATGGCTGTAACGACACTGTCGATATCGTTGGCCGCGCCAACGGTTACGGTCACGGCTGTGCTGGTCCCATCAGATTCGACAACTGTAAATTCCAGTTCATCGGTCTGAGCGACGGTATACCCATCGATTACCAGCCCATCAAGAAGGTCTGCGCCAACCGCCAGTGTGGTTCCATCGGTTGTGATTGAGTCACTGGTTGAAACGACACGGGCCTGGGCGGCGACCACGTTGGAGAGCACCATGTCATAGGACCCGCTGTCGAAAGTCGAGCCGGTGAAATTGGTGGCTCCCGTGTTGTCCACACCATCGACACCATTCCCCCGAGTTTCGGATCCGGCCGCAGTCTGAGTGACTGTGAGGTAACGGGTTCCGGTGGAAAGAGTGCTGGCTGTGGGTGTACGGGAAAGGCTGATCCCGGTTCCGGTTGTCTGCATAGACGCAGAGTTTGCGTTATCGCCATTGATCAGACGGCGGGTTGCGAACTGGGTGTCATTGCCAATACGGGTGATTTCAGCGATGGATGTCTGGATTTCATCCTGGATCGCCCGCAACGCGACTGAATCGTTGGTGCCGGTGTTGGCTGCCTGGACCGCCAGGGTACGAATTCTCTGAAGACGGTTGGTGGTTTCAGCCAGAGCACCTTCAGCGGTGTTCACGAGGTTGATCGCGCTGGAGGCGTTATCGATCGCCTGGTTCAACCCGTTAATCTGGGAGCGAAGGTTCTCGGAGATTGTCAATCCCGCCGCATCGTCAGCTGCGCGGTTGATTCTCAAGCCCGAAGACAGGCGCTCGAGGGACCGTCCCAGGGCGATCGATGTGGTGTTCAGGTTCCGGGAAGCGTTCAACGCTCCAATGTTGTTGTTGATGCGTGTGAGCATGAGTCTTTCCTCCTTGAATTTGACTCGTAGGGCCGGGGTCCTTCCCGGCCAGGGTCTGGGGACTGATGCCTTCCTGTTCCACAGGCCAGGACATCATATCCGCCAACTGGCATGACCTGCCCTTCCCCCTGCCGCCGAACCTTTTCTCCAGCTGGATTCCGATTTGAATCCCTGCCCTGAGAAAACCGGTCTGTTTATCGCCTCGCCATCCTTTGTCCTCTTCCCTGAGGAGCCAGTCCGGCTGACGACCCGGCGGAAAGTTTTCTGGGAGGTCGTTTCGTTCCGTTGAGGGGGTTGGCCTCAACTGTTAAAACCCTGACAACCCTCCTTCTCTCGATTTTATGAATCCTGAAGAGCCGATTCGCTCTCCTGAACCTTTAACGGAAGCGCGCGGGCGGTGCCCCTTCCATTGGTTTCCAGCTTATTTCTGCAACAGGGCCAGCACATTCTGAGATGCGGCATTGGCCTGGGTTAATACAGCTGTGCCTGCCTGGAGCAGGATCTGATTACGGGTCATCCGTGTGGTCTCGAATGCGATATCCGCATCACGGATTCGCGACTCGGCGGCAGCCAGGTTTTCCGAAGCCACTCCCAGATTGGCGATTGTGGCCTCCAGCCGGTTCGTGAATGCGCCAAGAGAGGACCTCTGGGTATCCACCTGCCGGATCGCCTCATCGATGATCTCCAATGCTTCATTGGCTCCGGTCAGCGAGGTGACATCGATCCCGGAAACCACACGTGCATTCCCATTTGGCTGGACCTGATCCAGAAAGCCGAGTTTGTCGGCACGCATATCTCCAAAAGCGACTGAGACATTCTGTCCTGAGTTCGCCCCGATCTGGAAATTCATCGAGTTGTTGACTGCTGAAAGCACGATCGTGCGTGAGGTTCCACCGAGATTGATGGCGGCATCAAAATCCAGGGTGACTCCCTCACCCGCAGTGGAGCCATTCTCGGAACCGCTCCGAAAGCGGACATCCTGGGCGCCATTGCGGAAAGCCACCTCTGTGCCGCCATCCAGCTGCCCGGTATATTCGGACTGGACAAGGGAGAGCACATCTGTCCCGGCGGTCAAAGCCGAACCGAGCGTAAAGGTGATCTGGGCCGGCGGGATCCCCGTTTGTGTGGGTGCCGGGCCATAGACAGTCACTGTCTGGCCTGCGGCAACCATCTGCGAGGGGCCGCCGCCAATCGACAGAGTGGCTGTATTGTCAGCACCGGCAGTCCGCACCGAGTTATCGAGGATCTTTTCGTAAGGCACTCCACCGCCTTCCTCATCGATCGCCAGGGTGATCGACAGGCTGCTGTTGGCGCCGGCTGAGGCGGCAGTCAGGACAAACTGGCCGGTGGAGGCATCATAACTGGCCGAATCGCTGCCGATGGCGGAATTGATGGCGGCCACAACATCATCGATGGTGTTGGCGGCACCTACAGCCACATTGACCGCGGTGCTGGTCCCATCCGATTCGACCACAGTGAACCGCAGAACATCATTCTGATCGACACTGTATCCATCGAACTGCAGGCCATCGAGGGCATCGGTTCCATTCGCCTGGCTGGTTCCATCGGTTGTGATCGAACCACCTGTGGACACCACGCGAGCCTGCGCTGCCACCACATTGGAGACCACCACATCATAAGTGCCGGTCTCGAAGGTCGATCCGGCGAAAGCACTCATTCCGGAGTTGTTCACCCCATCGGCCCCGTTATGCACGGTTTCACTGCCTGCCACTGTACGGGTGATCTTGAGGTGGAGTTTTCCAGTTGAAAGGGTGCTGCTGTAAGATTCCGGGTTTGTACGGATTCCCAGGGAATCCCCAGCCACAATGCTGACCGAGTTATTTTTTTCACCATTCAACAGGTGCTGGCTGGCGAACTGGGTGTCATTGGCGATCCGGCTGATCTCCTGGATCGATGAATCAATTTCCTGCTGGATCGCCTGAAGAGTGACGGAATCATTGGCTCCAAGGTTGGCTGCCTGCAGGGCGAGTGTGCGGATTCTCTGGAGACGGGCTGTGGTTTCGGACAGGGCACCTTCAGCGGTATTGACCAGATTGATGGCATCGGAGGAGTTTTCGACAGCCTGATTGATTCCGGTGACCTGCAGGCGGAGATTCTCTGCAATGGTCAGACCGGCCGCATCATCCGCTGCACGATTGATCCGCAATCCGGAGGATAATCTTTCCAGTGACGTGCGCAGATCTTCTGCGGTCACGGAATAACTCCGCAATGCGTTCAGCGCAGTGATATTGTTGTTGATACGCGTCAGCGCCATCATCAATCCTCCGTGACTGTGATGGTTTCTTTATCGGCCGCACTGCGACCTTCATTCAGCCGTCAACCCCAGTTTCCGGCCTCATCAGCGGCTCAGCGGTGTGTCTCTGCGAGAACCCTCTCCAGCTCAACCTCCTGTCGAGCCTTTCCTGCACTGATATGCCGCTTTTACAATTTTATGATTCATGAGAGCCTTGTCAATACGCTCGCAAGAATCATCTAATTCCGTAATGTAGCAAAACGCTGATATCTGTCAAGGGGCAACAGCAGGAAAAACCTCCACAGAGCCTTGAAAAACATCATAACATATTCAGGATGTTCGGTTTATGAGCAGATAGAAATTTTTTCGCACCGAATAGCCTGAACCTTCCATTTCCATCACTGCTTCAGTATCGGCAGCAAAAGGTGCGAAGCATACTGGCTGGAATGAAAAATTGTCTGGGTCGCGGAAACCAGGTCGGCATCCGCCCCGAAAGCATGGCCCGTATTCGGATTGCGATCAAACCGTGGGAAGTTGCTTGATGAAACCTCGAGCCGGATGCGATGGCCCGGAAGAAAGGCGATCGATGTATTCCCCATTGCGATTGTGTATTCGTAGACCTTTCCCGGCTCGATCAGGCTGGTCTGTTTATCTGACTCACGGAAGCGTGCACGCAGGATCCCATCGGTGATCCCATAGGGGATCTCTTTGCCGTCAGGGCCAGGGGCGACATCCACCAGCTTGGCGGTGAAATCGGTATCGGTTGCGGTGGAGGCGGCAAACAATTTGAGAAACACTGGACCGGTAACCTCGACAGTTTCCGAGAGCACCGGGGACGAGTACACCAGGACATCAGCACGCTTTTCGACTTCGGATTGATCCCGTGGCCCCGCAGTCGGCCACAGCAGGGAGCCTCCACAAGTGGGAACCGGATTCTGAGGATCATAGACAAAGGTGTCTGATGGGTTGGCTTCAGCCGGTTTTTCCCAGGCCAGAGCGCCACTGCCTGCAAGGGAATTGGCCGGGCCATCGGCAGCCAGATAAAACGGGGTGGGTTGGGATTCCCGGGGCGGCCATTCATCATCATCGCGCCAGTGGTTGGCGCCCATGACATAATAACGGATCGGCGGCTGTTCACGGCTGAAGCCGGTATCCTGTCCGCGCACCATCTCATCCAGAAACGCCATGCGTGATTTTGATTTTTTGAAGCTCGACTGAGGGCCGAAATTCATGTCCCCCACCTTCCCGTCATCAGCGCTTCCGCCATGGTTCCAAGGCCCCATGACCAGGTACTGGTGCTTGCGTGCGGATTCGGAGGCAGCTCGAGTGCGTGCGGCAATCCAGTACTCCAGGACACCATCGGTGAATATGTCAAACCAGCCCCCGACATATAAGGCTGCGCACTGGAGGTTTTCGATGCGGTCACCGACCTCACAGGCCTTCCAGTAGTCATCATGTGTGGGATGTGCAACCCAGTCCCGCAGGTACTGGATTTTTACTCCGAGGCAATCATCCCAGGCCGCCAGAGGAAGGTGAAAGAACAGGCGGTCTTTGTCAAAGTCCGGGATGGTTTTCGGCAGGTCGGCAGGAGGTGTGTGCATCCCCGCCAGTGTCTGCAAAGCTCCCCAGAATTGCCCCAGCAGCAGGTGGTAGGCCCCTCCAGTGTACAGGCAATCCCGGTATGTATTTCCCCAGGGAACCTCCGGAACCATCGCTTTGACAAACTTCGATCCCTCCGGGGCGGCTATGCACTGTGTGAATCCCAGATAGGAGCCTCCCGCCAGCCCGATCGATCCATTGCACCATTTCTGCTTCCCGATCCACTCATGGGTCTCGAATCCATCCCCTCTCTCATAACGGAATGGATCCCATGCTCCATCCGACTTGAACCTGCCGCGTGTGTCCATCGAGACTGCGGCATACCCTTTTTCGACAAACTGGCGGATCTCACCCTGGGTCACTCCATCCTTGTTATAGGGGGTCCGCCAGAGCATGACCGGGAAAGGCCCCTCCCCTTGTGGCAGAACGATATCCATGGCCAGCACAGTGCCATCACTGAGTGTCATGGTGGCATCCAGGATGTATTGCGCACCGGGAACCTTTTTATCCTCAGCACAACCTTGAATCCCCGCCAGGCTGAGGGTGATCAGGATGAATGCAATCCTCTGACTCAATTTCATGATCTGTTTCCTTTCCGATCCAGAAGTTTTCAGGGCCATCAGGTTCCCTGGGCCGGCACCTCATCATCCACCAATCGCAGCGAATTGAACACACAGGCTTCTTCGCTTTTCCATGGGAAAATCCGTATCCGGTTATATCCTGTTTGAGTCGCTGCTCGCGGAACCTCCACCGGATACAGGGGAACTCCACCGGTCTCCTTGCATTTCAGATTGGCCTCACCAACCAGCTCACTGTCTCTGTAAATGAGCACAAAAAGGTCATCTTTGCCGCTGATGCTGATTTCCATCACCGGCGAATTTTTCAGGCCACCGAGATCCACCTGAATTCCATGCTCTTCGAGCCGGATGCCCTCACGGCCAGGCGCGGTCAAGGCAGCCTGTTCGAGTTCTGCGAGGGAGGTCTTTATGATCTTCGGATTCATATACAACCACTGATCCACCCAGTGGTCATACTTTCCCAGATTCATGGCTGCAATCGCCTTCCATCGCTCGCGGCTCCAGATATCCCCACGGCAGATCAGGACCAGCTTTTCATAAAGCTGGGCCAGCTGGGGATCCTCGATCTGATTTGTGCCTGAACGAAGTGTTTCCGGGTATCCCCGGGGGATCGCTCGGGTCCCATGCCCGATCCGGAAGGCTCCACGATAAGCATCGATGGCTGGAAGCCTGGCCAGCAAAGGATCCGCCAGGGCGAAAACATCGATGATATGTGTCTCCGGATCAGACTGAAATCCTCGAAATCCGAGTGTTTCAACCACCTGAACACGGGAGGCAGGGCCGCCTGACCAGATATTCCCTTCCATTTTCAGGCGGCTGCCATGTTCGTGGTGAATCAGTCCGGTTTCTTCAAAATAAAAGGCTTTTTCATCCGCCACTCCCTGAGGGGTGATCTTCACATCTTTTACCAGGTTCTGGTCCGGGCTGCCCTTTGTCTCAGAAGTTGTTATCAGCCCCGGCGCCTGGCCGGCCAGGCCGGTCAAAATCACCAGGCAGAAAGGAAATGGCCAGAGCCGGAGCTGTGTGGTCAATGGGTATGCCGACAGCAGCGCGGTGCAGATAAAGAATGGCACGGAAAAAAAACGGCCACTCATGAAATCTCCACCGATTTTGAGGATATACACCAGATAAAGCATCACTCCGATAACAATGGGAATCTGCTTCTTTTCTTTCAACAGGAACGGGGCCAGGCATCCTGTTGCGATGACGCACAGGGTGAGAGGGTCTCTTTCGACCAGGTCGAGATAATAGTAAAAGCCCTTTAGCAGGAGCAGTGTGGGAGGGATCTGAGTTCCCAGCTTGGCATAGGCTGTGTTCGGGAAGGGAAACCCATAATAGATCACTGAAAAAGCCTCCCAGGCTAACCATGGAAGAAATCCGAATCCGATTGCCAGAAACCCTTTCCAGGAATGATACCCCCACAAGGTGACAGCCAGGATCGGGAGAAACAGGAGGATGCTGTCCATTCGTGTGAGGGTCGCCAGGGCGATCAGGAACGACAGCACCAGCAGATTCCTGAAATCCGCCGGACCCTGCAGGAACCTGAGCAGGATCAATCCCGAGAGAATGTAGAGCAGCGGATTTTCCAGCCCGGAGGTGGAATAATCCACAAAGGACTTCGACAGGATCAGAGTGGCCAGCGCCAAGAGGGCGCTCAATCGGGTCGCTGCAAACCGGTTGGACACAAGGCACACCGCAGAGAAGGTGCAGAGGAAGGATATGAACAGCGGGGTGAGGTAGAGTTCACGGGTCAGGAAATGAGCCCCAAGCAGGAGCAACAGCCACAAGGGGTGGGTGAACACCTGCACCCGCTCATCGAAGTTATATCGCAGCCCATGCCCCTCGGAAAACTGATCGATGACCCGGAATGTGATATAGGAATCATCCGACAGCCAGGCATTCCGTATGACCACCAGACCGAACAGGATGAGGAACCAGCCGGCAAGAATTCTCCCCAGTGAGTCCTCGCTGAACAGTTCGATGGGATGTTGAGGAGCAGATGAGTTCGCCACGCAACCGGCTCGAAAGGAGCATTGGCAACCTGGGACTGTTCAGGCCGGGAATCTCCGGGATCCCATTGGAAATCATCCCCTGATTTGGAGAATATGGGAAGGTCTTTCCCTCCCTGATGGATCAGGGACAATAAAACTGTATCCCGCGCCCTTGGGATTCATCACCAGCAGGAAAGGAAGGAGCTCATGTCAGATAAAATACGGATCGGCATCATCGGGGCAGGAGGAATCGTCCGCGAAAGACATTTGCCAGGGCTTGCCCGGATCGAAGGTGTGGAAATTACAGCGGTCTGCAACCGCACACCGGAATCCACACGGCGCGTGGCCGATGAGTATGGCATCCCGTTGCGCTTTCCCGACTGGAATGAGGTCATTCAGTCTCCTCTGGTGGATGCAGTTCTGATAGGAACCTGGCCCTATCTCCACATGGAGGCGACTCTCGAGGCATTCGCCCTGGGCAAACCCGTGTTCAGCCAGGCACGCATGGCGCGCAATGCACAGGAAGCACGAATCATGCGCGATGCCCAGAGAAAAACCGGCCTGCCCGCCATGCTCTGCCCGCCTCCGCACGGGATGAAATGGGATCGTTCCATGCGCCGCCTGCTCGATGAAGGCTATGTCGGCCGGGTCGCCACCATCCGGATTCACTCACTCCAGTCACGTTACCTCGATCCACATGCTCCCCTGGCCTGGCGCCAGGATTGCCATCTGTCGGGATACAATGTCCTCACCCTCGGGATCTATGCCGAGGTGGTCAGGCGCTGGTTTGGTGACCATGCCTCGATTCAGGCAACCGGCCAGATTCTGACAGAGGAGAGGGTCGAGCCGGTCTCCGGCCTCATGGAAAGAGTCCACATTCCCGATGCAGTCTGGGTCAATGCACGCATGGCCAGCGGGGCGGTCGCCCAGTATTCCCTGTCAGGAATTGCCCATGCAGCCGGGGGGGACCGCATCGAAGTCTATGGGTCTGAAGGAACCCTGGTTTATGACATAGACAATGAATGCCTGCTGGGAGCCAGACTCGATGAACGAACACTCAAGGAACTCCCTCTTTCTGACGATGAATCTAGGGGGTGGGAAGTCGAGTTGGACTTCATTCGGGTGGTGCGAGGCGAGAAAGAGCCGGACCCTTCATTTGAGGATGGGGTGGCTTATATGGATGTGGTGGAAGCCACAGCCCGGTCGTGCCAGTCCGGAATGCGGATCGAACTCCCCCTGGAAGATTCGGCTCACCCGGAATCATTCGCAGGCGATTGATTTCGGCCCAAGGATCGGAAGGGCTTCCCCTCACATTGAATATTATCCGGCCGAGTCGGGGGAATCTGTCATGCTGCTTTATGTCGCCATCACACATCCGGTTGATACTGACTTCGAGGAGCGGATCGAAGAGTGCGTTCAGGACTGGTTTCAGGAGTTTCGTTCCCGCCTGGACCTTCTTGGGGTTCTGCCTTATGACCCGGTCCTGAGAGAGCTGGCAGTGGATGTCGGCAGCAATCACCCCCAGCAGGCAGCCGATTCCCTGCGGCAGTGGCTGGGGAGCAAGGCCCAGATGGATGATGGGGATTTTGTCCTCTCCGACCATTCTTCGATCGAGGATCTCACCCCGAATGAACGAATCGAGCACCTGCGCCATAAGCTTCTCTACCTGCTTGGCTCGATCCGCCGTCTCAACCACACACTCGGGAGCAACCGTCTGCGCCAGCTCGAGTACCTGCTTGGAGGAGTCGCCACGGAAGCGGCGGATCTCCTGCCGAAAGAGACCACTCTTTCGGTGGACCCTCCCACTGAGGAGGGATGGCTGCGCCAGATCGATGACTTCTGGCAGAATCTCTGATTTTCCAGCTCCTCGCACCTCCATCCTGGAGGCCCCCAGTATAAACACTACGCCCTGTGGAATTCTCTGGAGGTTTCGCTCCGGGTGAAGTAGAGTTTCATTAAGGGATCCATGTCCATGGCCATTCAGATCGAACTCGACAAAGAGGCGCTCCAGAAGTTTTGCCAGAAATGGCATATCAAAGAACTGTCCCTGTTCGGGAGCGTGCTCCGTGAGGATTTCGGCCCGGACAGCGATGTGGATTTTCTGGTGAGTTTCATGCCGAATACCCAACTGGATATTGATTCTTTCCTGGAGATGAAAGCCGAGCTCGAGGATCAATTAGGCCGGAGAGTTGATCTGGTCCAGAAAGAAGCCATTCGAAACCCCTGGAAAAAATCTGAAATCCTGGAAACCCAACGGGTTATTTATGCCTCCTGACCGGAAAGATGCAGCCCGGCAAGCCCCTGAATCCTCAGCATCTGGAAGAATCCATCTCAGCCGTCAAATCCATCCCCCTCTCATGCACTTGATGAGGGTGACCCCTGGCGGAACACCACCAGGACTTCACGCAGATCTGCAAAGGTTCCCAAGGCCAGCTGGAGAACTGTCTGCTTCTTCACAAACTCTGCAAGAAAGCGGAAATCTTCCTCCGAGTCGAGTGGCAATATCCTCACCTGAATATCCCCCTGCCGGAAGGTCCTCTCCAGGCAATCACTCATTCCCACGATTTTTTTCAACTTCTCTCCGGACTCCACCAGCGACCTTCTCACAGTTGAACGTGAAATGCCCAGACGCTCCGCGATGTCCACCTGGCTGCATCCCGCCAGATAAAGCAGCATGATCTCCTGCTCCCTTCCAGACAGCCGCTTCTGGACTATCCAGCGCAGTCTGTCCAGAAGGATGGCTCGCTCCTGATCCGAATGATCCTTCTCCTTCATGATCTGCTGGAATTCCGGAGACAGCCCGGCAAAGGCCCACTCCTCCACCAGCGGATCGAATAGAACCTGGCTGCCACAGGAATCCGGATGGATGCCTGACAGGAGTGCTTCCCAACGGGTGCTGAATTCTGTCACCATGAGTCGATACCTCTTTTTTTCAGGATGGTAATCATGAGTGCATATAAGTGCAGTTTTCGTGCCAGGAGGTTAACCATTGCATGATTCATTTCAATGATTCCGAACGTCCTTTCAAAGAAGGAGACTGTGGCCCCAAGTATCTGGGAAGTGATTCCCACTCGGAATGGGGGGTTCTGGTGCTCAAACCCGGCCAGGGTTCGAGGCTCTATGGGAGGCATTTCCACAAAGTTGTTGCCGAAACTTTTTATATCCTTGAGGGATCGGTGCATTTCTGGATCGAAGGCAAAGAGTTCGAGGGCAGGGTTGGAGATATCGTCACTGTCGAACCGCATGAAAAGCATTGGCTCGAAAACAGGGGGGATGGGGATTTCCGGGCAGTATTTATAAAAGTGCCTTTTGATCCAACCGACCGCCATCCTTTTTGAAATCGTGGGATAGAGGTATATTACCCGCTTCCGGTACCGGGCAGGCACTGTATTGCACACCACCAAGGGGGTCAGCCGCACCATGAATCCAGGGATATTGGAAACATGTCTCGATGAAGTTCCTCTGCTGAAAAGAGGGAAGGTCAGGGATGTTTATGATCTCGGCGATAAGCTTCTGTTTGTCGCGACCGACCGCATTTCGGCTTTTGATGTCATCATGCCGACACCCATCCCGGACAAGGGGCGAATCCTGACTGCCATGTCGCGCTGGTGGTTCGAACATTTCCGCCATCTGGCTCCCAACCACCTGGTCGAAGATGAAGAAAAGGCCTGGCCGGCCCAGCTGTCCCATCGCAAAACGGAGCTGCTGCCACGTTCCATGGTGGTCCGGAAAACAAACCCGCTGCCGGTCGAATGTGTGGCGCGGGGGTGTCTGGCAGGTTCAGGCTGGAAGGAATACCAGACAAGCGGGACTGTCTGCGGCATCCCGCTGCCATCCGGGCTGCGCGACAGCGATGAGATCCCCGGCGGACCGATTTTCACTCCGGCCACCAAAGCCGAGGTCGGACATGATGAAAATATCAGTTTCGAACAGGCGAGCGAAATTGTCGGAAAAGCGCAGGCGGAAGAAATCCGGCGGATGACCCTCGAAATCTTCCGGGAGGCAGCTCGCCTGGCGAGAGAGCGGGGTGTCATCCTGTTCGACACCAAGTTCGAATTCGGCTTCCTGGATGGACAGATTGTCCTGATCGATGAGCTTCTCACTCCGGACAGCTCCCGCTACTGCCTGCTCGAAGATTACCATCCCGGGAAATCTGTCGTGAACCTGGACAAGCAATACCTCCGTGACTGGCTGGACTCGATTCAATGGAACCGGACGCCACCCGCACCCGAGCTGCCCGAGCCGGTTGTCAGGCATACCCGTGAAAGATATCTGGAAGCCTATCGGAGAATCACCGGTTCAGCTTTAGAATAAGAATCTCCTGGAAAGTCCTGCCCTGCTGGTTGAAGAACTGTGAGGAATTTCCCGGGAATGACGGTTGAAGGATAAAAAGACCATGCCGATGCGCGACGAATGTGGAGTTTTTGCCATCTGGGGGCACCCGGATGCGGCACGCCTCACTTATCTGGGGCTTTACAGCCTGCAGCATCGAGGGCAGGAGAGTGCCGGGATCTCCACTGTTTCCGAAGGCTCGATTCTGACTCATGTCGCCATGGGCCTGGTTCCCGAGGTCTTCAACTCCACCAACATCTCCAATCTGCCGGGACACTGTGCCATCGGCCATGTCCGCTATTCAACCACCGGCAGCAGCCATATCTGCAATGCCCAGCCCCTGGTTCGCAACTATGCACGCGGCCAGATCGCCTTCGCCTTCAATGGGAATATTGTCAATGCTTTTGAGCTCCGCCAGTGCCTGGAAGAATCCGGAAGCATTTTCCAGGGGACATCCGACAGCGAGGTCATTGTCCATCTGGTCGCCCGCCAGAAAGAAGAATCTTTTCTCGAACGGGTTTCCGAGGCCATCAAAAAATGCTCCGGGGCATACAGCGCCCTCTTCATGAACCAGAAAGAGATTATCGCTGTCCGCGATCCTTTCGGCTTCCGTCCGCTCTGCCTCGGGAGAGTCGGTGGCGCCTGGCTGGTTGCCTCGGAGACCTGCGCTTTCGATATTGTCGAGGGCGAATATATTCGTGAAATTCATCCGGGTGAGGTGGTGCGGATCAGCGACCAGGGAATCGAATCGTTCTACCCTTTCAAAGAGGAAAAACACCGTCCCTGTATTTTCGAGCTGGTTTATTTCGCCCGCCCGGACAGCCTGGTGTTTGACCGGGATGTCAATGAGGTTCGGCATCGCCTTGGCCAGCGCCTCGCGATGGAAGCCCCGGCAGATGCGGATCTGGTTTTTGCTGTGCCCGATTCCTCGAACCTGGTGGCGCTCGGCTTCTCTCAGCAATCCGGCATCCCCTTTGATTTCGGCTTGATGAGAAATCACTATATCGGCCGGACCTTCATCGAACCGGAACAGAGCATTCGGGATTTCGGAGCCAAGATCAAATACAGCCCGCTCCGCAGCACACTCAAAGGAAAGCGTGTCGTGGTGGTGGATGATTCGATTGTCCGAGGGACCACACTCCGGAAGATTGTAAAAATGATCCGCAAGGCCGGGGCAGCCGAAATTCACATGCGGATCGCCTCGCCTCCGATCCGGTATGGGTGTTTTTATGGCATCGACATGCCCTCCAACTCCGGCCTGATCGCAAATACCCACAACCCTGAAGAAATCCGCCGCCATGTCCGGGTCGATTCGCTTCATTACCTCTCTGTGGAGGGGCTGCTTGAATCGTGCTATGGGAGCATGGATTCCTACTGCACCGCCTGTTTCACCGGACAGTATCCCATCGATTTTTCACAACTCCATGAAACCAAGTTCGCCCTTGAAAACCGTGCCCTGGTAGAGGTCTGATGACAAAGCCAATCACCTACAAAGATTCCGGTGTCGATATCGAAGCGGGGGAGGAAGCCACCCGGCGCATTCGTGATCTGGTTGCGCGCACTTCAACTTCGCAGGTGCTTTCACAGGTTGGGAGCTTCGGCGGTTTGTTTCATCTGGCTGGAGGCCCTGAGGAAGATCCTGTCCTGGTCTCGAGCATCGATGGGGTAGGGACCAAGATGAAAATCGCAGTGGCTCTCAAGCGTTTTGACACAGTCGGCCATGATATTGTCAACCACTGCATCAATGACATTCTGGTTCAGGGTGCGCGTCCGCTGTTCTTTCTCGATTACATCGGCGCGCACAAAGTGCTTCCCTCACAGGTCGCGGAGATTGTGTCTGGATTGTCGGATGCCTGCCTCGCACAGGGGTGCTGCCTGATCGGCGGAGAGACCGCAGAAATGCCGGATGTCTATGGCCCCGGCGATATCGACCTGGTGGGGACCATTGTCGGTGTGGTTGAGCGCAGCCGCATCCTGGATGGGTCACGTGTGTGTGAAGGAGACCTTCTCATTGGCCTGGCCTCGAGCGGCTTGCATACCAATGGGTATACTCTGGCGCGCAAAGCCTTGGTTGGAGATGATCCAGCGAGCCTCGAAACAATTCCCCCGGACTGTTCACGCCCTCTCGGGGAACTTCTCCTTGAACCGCATCGCTGCTACCTCAAGGCACTTCAGCCCCTGCTCGAGCAGGAAGCCATTCATGCCATGGCGCATATCACCGGGGGAGGCATTCCGGGCAACCTCAAGCGTGTCATCCCCGATCATCTTCAGGCTGTTGTCGAAGCAGGCTCCTGGAATTCACAGCCCATTTTCCGGTTGCTGGAGGAAAAAACACAGGCCTCTCAGGAAGAACTGTATCGTGCCTTCAACATGGGCATCGGCATGGTGCTGTGTTGTGCTCCCAGCGATGCCGAAGGGATCCTGGCCTGGATGCACTCAGCCGGGTGTGATGCCTGGGCGATCGGAAAAGTGATTGCCTCTCATCCAGAGGAGCCGCGGGTTCACCTGGCCTTCTAAATCGGGTACCTTAAAATCGATTGGCATCGACTGCATCGGCATGGACTCAGGTTGATGCATTTTCGTTCGAGCATTCATAACGATGCTCATCAGGCACAGGCCGCACATGACTGTCAGCTGGAAACCACAGAATCCCCATACACCCAGTCAATTTTAATGACATCCAAACGCCGATATGTTGTCTTCGCTGTCATGCTTGCGACTTTTCTCGCGGCGGTGGACATGACCATTGTCGATACCGCCCTGCCGCGCATTGTTGGCTCACTGGGCGGTTTCTCGATGTTCACCTGGCTTGTGACAGCCTATCTGCTCACCTCCACCGCGCTGGTTCCAGCTTATGGGAAACTGGCGGACATTCTGGGCCGCAAAAAGGTGTTCACTTTAGGCACAGTTATTTTCCTGCTCGGTTCAGCGCTTTGCGGTCAGGCGAATGACATGGTTCAGCTGATCCTGTTCCGTGGCCTCCAGGGCCTTGGGGCTGCCGGAATTCTTCCGGTGGTGCAGACCATCATCGGGGACATCTACAGTCCAGCCGAGCGAGCTAAAATGCAGGGATGGTTTTCATCAGTCTGGGGGCTTTCGGCTCTGCTGGGGCCGCTTGTGGGAGGGGTCATAGTCGATCATTTCTCCTGGCGCTGGCTTTTTTACATCAACCTCCCCCTTGGAGCGCTGGCGCTGGTGATGCTGCACATTTACTTCGACGAAAAAGTGGCAGACCGGCAGGCTTCAGTTGAC
This sequence comes from Candidatus Hinthialibacteria bacterium OLB16, assembly GCA_001567115.1. GTDB lineage: Bacteria > Hinthialibacterota > Hinthialibacteria > OLB16 > OLB16 > OLB16. The sequence continues at coordinate 19,145 of LMZT01000164.1, forward strand.
TATACCGGTTCGGCGTTCCTGGTCTTCGGCATCTCCGCCTTCATGCTGGGCTTGTTGGAAGGTGGCTCGCGTTTTGCCTGGACATCGCCACCGATACTGGGTCTCTTCGCATGTGCCGCGATCCTCGGTGTCCTTTTTATCCGTCAGGAATATCGCCATGATGATCCCATACTGCCCCCGGATCTCTTTCGGGACCGTACAATCTTTACCGCAAATCTGGCCCAGTTGTTCCTTGGTGGAGTCCTGTACAGCGCCACAGTCTACCTGCCCCTCTGGGCACAGGGTGTGCAGGGTTTTTCGGCGACACGTTCCGGGGCCTCACTGCTGTGGCTTTCCATCGGCTGGCCGCTTGCTTCAGCCATTGGCGGACGTGTCATCCTGCAGGTGGGCCAGCGCCCGGCGGCGATTCTCGGCCTGATCTTCACAACAGCCGGTGCTGCCGCCCTTCTGATCCTGGACCACCGCGTGGCCGGCATCCCCGAGGCCGGCTTCGGCATCGTGACTTTCTGCATCGGTTCCGGGATGGGCTTCGCGACACTTTCATTCATGCTGGGTGTGCAGTCTGCTGTGGGCTGGGAGCAGCGCGGGGTGGCTACCGCATCACTTCAATTCATCCGCACACTGGGTGGCCTGATCTGGGTGGCGATCATGGGGGCGGTGATGAACCTGACCCTGGCAGCTGAATTGCAGAAGATGCCGAAACTGGGCATACTCAATATGAGCCAGGCGGCATCTTTCGCCAACAATCTCCTGGATCCGGATATCTGGGCAAGGATGACGCCAGATGATCTAACCATGGCGCGTTCGGCCCTTGCCGATTCACTCCGGCAGGTGCACTGGGTCACTTTGCTTTGCTCGGTGATCGCCCTTCTGATCACGCTGAAGCTTCCCAACCGGATGTACAGCTTCGACCTTGCCTCCCGGGCGAGTGAATCGACTCCGGTGCCATAAGGGAAATATTCCGCCGCAAGTGGCTTTCCAGCGGGACAGCCAGGAAAAAAAAATCGGGATCGATGCGAACAAGCAGCCACATATATCCACAGAAAGGAATTACAGGAGCCATGGAAAAAGGAATCGATTACGCAAAAACCTGCCCTCAGGCCATTGAAGCCATGTGGAAGGTAGAGCAGTATGTCCGCCAGTGCGGGTTGGAACACTCACTGCTGGAACTGGTGAAAACACGGGCATCCCAGATCAATGGCTGTGCCTACTGCATCGACATGCACACCAAAGACGCGCGAGCCGGGGGAGAATCCGAGATGCGCCTGTATGTGCTTTCCGCCTGGAGGGAGGCACCGTTTTACTCGGAGCGTGAACGCGCAGCCCTGGCCTGGACAGAAGCGGTCACCCTTCTCTCAAATGGGCCGATTCCCGGAGATGTCGAAGAGGAAGCACGGCGTCAATTTACCGACAAGGAATTGGTGGATCTGACCATGGCAATCATCGCGATCAACAGCTGGAACCGTCTAGCGGTCCCCTTCCATGCGGAAGCCGGAACTTACCAGCCAGGCCGCCTGAAACCCCCGAGCTCATGAGATGAACCCATAAGGAGAAAGGATCATCTTCTCGGCCCGCTTCTGGACATCGATAGCGCTTTCGATCTGGATCATTGCCGGAATCCTTCAGGCTGTTGCTGCTGTCCGCCTCAACAGCGGACTCCAGTCCGGTGACCAGGGTGCTTACCTCCAACTCAGCCTCGCTCAGAAAGAGGGGCGCTGCCTCACCGATGGGAACCGTCACCCCCTCTACTCCGCTCTTCTGATCCCGTTAGCGGAAAGAAGCCCGCAATTCTTCGCACGAGCGCGCTGGGTCTCCTTCATGATCGGACTGGGGCTGATCCTGTTCATGGTGTACCGTGAGATCAGGTTCCGGCGCAGCCTTGTCTCGGCTCTGGTGGTGGCCGCTTTTTTTTCAAGTCATGTCCAGATGATCCGCACCTTGTCGGAAATCTGGTGCGAAGGCCTTCTCTACCTTCTGGTGTGCCTTTTATGGGCCTGGAGCGAGTCATCCCCGCCGGAGAAAAACTCCAGTCCCCAGACAGCCCGTTCCACCCGGCTGGCGGCTGCCTGTTTCGGGCAGGGATGCCTGGCGGGCCTGCTGTACCTCACCAAAGGAACCGGGCTGCAGATCGCTCTTCTGTACTGGCTGGTTCTCCTATTTTATCCACACTCCCGACGGCTGCTCACGGTCAGTATCGCGGCGTTCCTTTTAACCTGCCTGCCTCTGCTGGCATGGAATTATCATGAATTCGGAACCCCTTTTTATAACTTCGCCTCAACCCACAACATGTGGTTCGATGAAGCGGATGAGATCTGGTATGATGATCCCGAAACACTTCCCACACTGGCCACTTACTTACAGTCTCATTCATTCGGAGAGGTTTTCACACGATTATCCGAGGGGCTCTGGCTCGAGGGGAAAATGGCCCTCCAGCTGTTATGGAGCGATTGGCGGCTGCCTGAGGGTTCCTCCTCCCTGGCGGTGCTGGTTCACAGCACATGCAAGGCGGCTGTATTTCTCTTCATGGGATTCGGGCTGCTGACCCGAAGGTCTCATCGCCCTGTGACCACTCCGCTGGCAGGAGGATTCTTCGTTGCATTGTGTGTGGGGTTGATCCCATCCTTTGGCTGGTATGCACGGCTGACGAATGAGCCACGTTTTCTGATGACCCTGATGCCGATCGGGATCGTCTTGGGGGGGCGTTTCGCTGCGGATGGAGTCGATTCCTTCCGTGCCTGGCTGAGGGGGAAATCACTGAGTCCAAAGGTCCTGGGATGGATTCGAAAGACGGCTGTCACTGGTGGGGTGATATGGGGGCTTTCCGCCTGGTTTTGTGCTCAGATCTTCCTGTCCCGGACCGGGCAGGCACCGCCTCCGCGAATGCCGGAGCTGGCCCGGGAGATTCTTGCGAAGCTGGAGCAGCTCCCATCAGGTTCGACCATTGCCTTTGGCCCGAGCCATGAGCTGCCCACCTGGATGGCACGCGGCGATCTGAATTGGAGGGCAACCCCCTGGCGTACCGATTTTGATGGTTTTGAAAAAATGCTTGCTCGAGAGCAGATCGGCTATGTTCTGGTGGACAGGGAAACAGCTGCAAGGCGCCCCTATCTTGCGCCGCTGGTGCTTTCGATGACCCCGCCAGCTGGCTGGAAGCCGCTGGCCCGCATCCGTGATGCCGAAGGATTTTTTGTTGTTGTATGAGAAGGAATGAACAGGGAAGGGGAGCTTGCTCTCCGAAAGAGCTGGAGTAGGATTATATCAAGACATGGCAGCCCAGAGGCCAAATATTTTCCGGAGGTGGCTGTGACAAGCGCCAGACTGACTGCCCGAGGGCAGGCGACAATTCCCAAGGAAGTCAGGGATAAACTTGCCCTCAAACCGGGAGATCACCTTGAATTTCAGATACTTCAGAATGGCACTGTCCTGCTGGTTCCCAAAAGGACATCAGTTACTGAACTGAAAGGCCTGCTCAAATCAAAGAAAACTGTCACCCTGGCAGAAATTGAAAAAGCAATCCAGCGGCGTTCCAGAATATAGAAAATGATCGGCCTGGATACGAATGTACTGATCAGATACATTGTCCAGGATGATCCACGCCAGGCGAAGAAAGCCACAAGGTTCATCGAAACCCGTTGCACAAGAGATTCCCCCGGTTTTATCAATCGTGTTGTTTTATGTGAAATTGTTTGGGTGCTGGAATCTGCCTATCGATTCCAGCCTGACCAGATCTCATCGGTCATCGAAAAGATGCTGACCACTGCGGAGTTCATAATCGAGAACCTGGCAGAGGCGGTTCTGGCTCTGCAGGTGTATAAGAAACAGGGCATCGATTTTGCCGATGCCCTGATTGGATTCATTAACCGGAATGAAGGATGCTCCCAAACGATTACCTTTGATCAGAAGGCATCGAGGTTGGATATCTTCAATCTTCTTGTGGATGAGTCTCCCCTTTAAAGGCTCAGTGCTCCAGCTCGCCGATGATGTCGATGTCTGAAACAAAGACCTGCTCCGGATGAGCCGGTGGACCTGCCATGAAGTTGACCCTGACCGCAGTCGCATGAGCCTCATCAAATTCGATGATATGGCGGACCGCCATGCCGCCAGGAACAGGAACCTGTTTCATTCGCTTGGTGATCCCCTCCGGAGGCTGCCAGGTGTCCTTGCCCTCGGGCATGATCGAAACACTGCAGAGGCCAATAGCCTTGTCACCACCGGCATCCTGGATTTCGACATGATCAATGTGGATGTGGCCTTTCTCATTCGGAATGGTGATCTCGAATGAAGCCGGAGTCTTCGCGCTCCAGTAAGCCACCGCCTGACCCGAGGCGCTGGCGACATTGGCCCCATCCATCAGAACCACTTTCGGATCACCCGAATCCGGCAGGGTTCCTGCTGCCTGGAACTTCAGGTCGGGGAACTTTTCCAGTGAAGCAAAATCCACATCGGATTCTGTTGCCGAATGCAGATCAGATTGTTCCAGCTTGGGCCCTTGTGCGCCCGGCTGCGGAGCTGCCGGTGAGGGGATGGAGGCGCCGGAGGGGGTGTTTCTCCTCCGCACCCTGCCAGCAGAAAGGCAATGATTCCAACAACCGGCATCGATAAACATAAACTTCTTCTCATGGTAATATCCCCTCCAATGGCCTGATTGTGCCAGACTCAACGAGTGAATTCCAGAGTTCCCTCATCGGCCAGCTGGACAACAAAAACATTGCCTTTCGCACCCGCTTCTCCACCCGGGACCACATTCCCCGCCGGATCTTTGTGCACTGCACCCCACCTCCCCTCCGGCAGTGAAATCGAAAGCGGTTCATCCTGGTGCCCCCGATACACCACCTCGATACGGTCCTTCTCCGCTTTGACATCCAAAACCAAGTCCCGCCAGGCAATCCCACGAATCCCCAGGGTCTTGACCTGCTCCGGCAGTGATGGATGGATAAAGAATCCATCGGTTGCCGGCTCGAACCCCAGGAAACCATACAGCAGCACCTGAGGAACCATGACACTTTCGAAAAACTCCATGTCCAGCCCCAGGCCGCCTGCAGTCCCGCTCCCCTGCATGCTTCCACGCTCTGGCCTGGAATAGTACTGCCGGTAACCACCCTCGGCCTGCACCTCTTTGAACCAGTCCGCAATCGCCAGAAGGCGCTGCCAGGCATTATCCGGCCCACGCACCTCCAGGCGCGCCATCATATCGAAATACGAAAACCCGAGAACCGCACCGCCATCCTGGATCTGATAACCAAAGGGGATCGTTTCAGGTGAATTCCAGGCCCAGAAATACCACTCGACATTCCTTTTGGTGGTCGCACGCGGCGCAAATCGCCAATGGTAAATATCCTCTCCCTGGGATGTGTCGCCCTCCACCAGGCGCTTGCCTTCAATCCAGTCCAGGATCATCCCGGCCTGATCCGGCAAAGCCAGGCCATAATAAATTGCCTCGAGGTTCAGGAAGGTGAGTCCATAGTCATGGGCCTGCCCGGTGTCATCGATGCACCCATTGAACCGGCCGGTCTTATAATTCCAGAACAGGCGCTGGTATTCCGCACGAACCTTCGCGGCCAGGCCCCTCAGGTAGTCCGGATCGGTTCGGAGTCCGCTGGCTGGAATATTCCATTCGGGGTGGAGCTCAATGCTTTCTTCGATCGCCGCCAGCCGCAGCAGGGCGGCATGGCACTGGTTGGTCGCGTAGGCATCCAGATGGCCAAAAGGCAGCAGGTCCCAGTAGTTCGAGCCAACACCCTGGCCAAAATGATATTTCTTCTCATTGCCGGGAAGCACATCATATCCGCTCCTCCCGTTGTGGCCGGCATAATCACACAGCACCACATGCCTCTCCGCGAGGTGGTATTTCGAAAGGATATACAGCATCGCTGTTCTCATGCGCTCGATATTGGCGCGTAAGAAATTGATATCCCCGGTCCAGCGGAAATAGTAGTCACTCCCCAGGATAAAGGAGGAATTATTGATGTCATGGCGGGTGTCGAACTGGGTGAAGAGGGAATCGATGCCGACAGTGGCGGGCAGGGTCTGAGGGTCGAATCCAATGCGAAGCTGCTTGATCCTCCCTTCCCACAAGGGATGTTCGAATACCGGGATCATGGTGTAGGCCAGGCTGTCTGACTCGACTGGATCGAAATAAAATCTTTTGGCAGAGGTGAACTCTTCGGTCGAGGCATGAATCCACTCCACATAAGGCTTTGCATCCCCCAGTCCCTTCGCTTTCCAGCGCAGCTGCAGAAAGGGAGAGCAGAAAGAATCCGCATCCATGGCTGGAGTGACCACCGCGGCCTCTCTGTCAGACAGTTCCAGTGTCCAGCAGCCTTCCACAACCCCTTTGGACTGGAGGCCTTCGAATTTCCATCCCTCTTCAGTCGAGACCGGTGACGCATGCCATTCCTTTCCGATGGGAGGGAGCTGGAAATGCCACCCCCAGGTATCACCCGACTGGCGGTAAAAGGGGAAAGGCCAGCCATGCTGATGGGCGATTGAGGGGTGCTGGTGGGTTGCCACATATCCATCCGGCTCAAAGATCCGCGAGAGCAGAGCATTCTTCCATTCCTGGCGCATGGCAGCCAGGCGGTCGGTGGCGGGCCATAAGGAAGACATCGAGAGCCATTCTTCCCACATGGTCGACTTGGGGCCTGCTGCCGGGTAATGAAGGTCAAAGATCCCCTCGATCTGGGAGATCTGTTCCTCAAATCCAGGCACGACGAAGCGTGGTGATTTTTCTTCACCATGAGATGAACCCGTGAGCAGCATGGCCAGACCTCCTGCCAGAAATATCGAAAGCATTGTGACTCGAGCATGGGTGTGTTTCATTCGGGAACTCCTCAGGGTCAGCCGTTTTATGCCAGTTCAAACTGGATGCCTGAGCTGCTCATGCTGGTGGACCGTGCGGGCTTGTCAAGGGTCAAGGGAACCGGAGCCTCCAGGACCTGCGATCCCGGAGGCTCTATAAGTTGGCCGAAGAAGGCGAAGGGTCGCATTCACTTTCCACGGCTTGCCAGGGCATTGGTGGGTGAATGGCTGTTGCCATAAGCAGCACTTGTGCCAGGTTTGCTGCCTGTTCCGGGAATGGGTTGGACATGGCTGAAGGGCAGGATTCCTGTCAATTTGAGAGGGTATTTTCCCTGCCGGGAAGGGTGATCTTATTTCAATCCGGCAGTGGACCTCATCCCAGTTGGATATGGATCGATATAGGAATGATATCCAAGGTGCAGCAGCATGATGCCTGCCGATTCTGGTGCAGCATAACAATGAGTCCTGGACCATCGAGGTCACTTACTCCAATACGATGGCAGACACCTGGTTCCCGGACAAATGTATTTCAACCTTCAAAGAAGGAAAGAATCTCCTTGCCCGCCATGAGTTCAGAGTCACATCCTATTCGCTGGATCCACCATCACCAGCTGAGTTTGAATTGGCCTCTCCTGAAGGACCTCAGGTTGATGATCAACTGACAGACACCTGATACACAGCTGGATCGACCAGTCAGCTTTCGCCTTGTGCGGGAAAATCCTCATCCATGACATCCACCCCATTGCGCAGCATCGCCTCGAGGGCCTCATGCAGGCCTTTGAGATCGGGGCGTGCCAGCGCATATTCCATGATGGTCAGGACATAGTCCATCTTGTTCCCCACATCATAACGTTTGCCCTGGAAACGATAGGCGCGCAGTTTTCCGCGTTGCGCCAGCACCTGCAGGGCATCGGTGAGCTGAACCTCATTGTTTTTTCCGGGTGGAAGCGCATCGAGAATATCGAAAATTTCCGGGAGCAGAATGTACCTTCCCGCTGCAGCAAGGTTGCTGGGGGCTTCTTCACGCTTCGGTTTCTCGATGATCCGTTTGACCACATACTCGCCATCCCGGCCGCCATCGACCTCAAGGATGCCATAGCGTTCCACTTTGTCTGCAGGAACCTCTTCAACCGCCAGGACCGCATCCCCGGTGCGTTGGTGGATCTCGACCAGCTTTTTCAGGCAGGAACCGGCGGGGCGCAGCAGCGTGTCCCCGAGGAGAACCGCGAAGGACTCCGATTCGACATGGTCCCGGGCATAACGAACCGCATCCCCCAGTCCGAGCAGGACCGGCTGGCGGACATAGTGGATGCGCGCCTGTGTCGTCAGTGTGCGGATTTCATCCAGCGCCGAGTGGCGTCCGCTCTTGCGCAGTTCCTCTTCGAGTTCAAAATTCCGGTCGAAGTGATCTTCGATGGCGTGTTTCCCTTTGCCGGTGATGATCAGGATATCCTGGAGTCCGGCATGAAGGGATTCTTCGACCACATACTGGATGGCCGGACGGTCAACGATCGGAAGCATCTCCTTGGGTTGGGCCTTGGTAGCCGGCAGCAGGCGTGTGCCGAAGCCAGCTGCTGGAATGACTGCCTTGCGAATCATCCGTTTCTTGTATTTTTCGGTCAAAACCCCACCTCCACGGCGCTCTGGAATCTGTCGCTCCAGGGAATCTGAAGATCATCGCCGGAGTTTCTCACAGAATAAAGAGGGTGGCACGCGAGCCATCTTATCTGGATGAGCCAACCATGCCTGTGATAATGTCGGATGCTGATTCCACCACCTGTGGATCAATCAGAAAGAGAGATACCGATCAAGGCCATGAATGCATCACGACTGAGTGAGATCCTGAACAAGCTGAAGGACATGCGCATTGGAGTCCTGGGAGATTTCTGCCTGGACCGTTATTTCGACATCGAGCCATCACTTCAGGAAATATCACGGGAAACCGACCGTCCCGCACACCAGGTCTTTCGCGTCCGCTGCTCACCAGGCGGGGCCGGGAATGTTGCCACCAATGTGAAGGATCTGGGAGTTGGGGATGTCGTCGCCATCGGCCCCCTTGGAAATGATGGGGAAGGCTTTGCCCTGCGGGATGCGCTGGCCAGCGCCGGGATCAATCAGGCCGGGCTGGTTTCTCATTCCGCCTATCTCACTCCGACATACAACAAACCGCTGGTGATCCATCCCGGCAGGGAGCCGGAGGAGCTCGACCGCATCGATATCCGCACACGCGGCACTCTGGATCTCGATCTCGAAAACCAGCTGCTGAATCACCTCGACCAGGCTTTCCCGGGACTCAATGGGTTGCTGGTGGCCGATCAATTCGAGGAAAGAAACCACCACTGTGTGTCCGATCGAATCAGAGCCCGGATCATCGAATCATCCAGGAAGCACCCGGAAAAGGTGGTATTCGCCGATTCACGCGCCCGAACCGCCGAGTTTCACTCGGTGCTGCTTAAACCCAACGCCACCGAGGCGGCACTCGCTCTGGGCAGGAAAGAAGCTCCAAAAGGCATCGCGGAGACAGTTGAGGTGGGCCGGGAGCTGGCCGCGCGTGCGGGCAAACCAGTCTATATCACAGTGGGGGAAGAGGGTGTGCTGCTGGTGGAATCACCGCAGGCCAAAGGGGTCCATATCCCCGGATTTCCTGTTCCGCCTCCGGTGGATATCTGCGGCGCGGGAGACACCACGATTGCCGCAATGGCAGCAGCCCTGTGTGCCGGAGCCACCCTGGAGGAAGCCGGGCTGCTCGGATGCCTGGCTGCTTCGATAACAGTCCAGAAAATCGGGATCACCGGAACAGCGAATCCGGATGAGTTGATCCGCAGGCTGGATGAATACAATGCCCGGGGTTTGAAGTCGATTCGGGTGTAATCTGAGGGCTATCCGATCCGGCTGCCTTCGGTGGTATGGACCACCTTGCCATGTTTGACCCCTCGCAGGGCAATCATTTTTTCCGCAAGGGCTCGAACTTCCCCGCATCTGCCGCGCAGAATAATGACTTCCAGACAGTTGTCGTTATCCAGGTGGATATGGGTCGAAACCACCACCAGACCGGCATGATGGTGCTGCAGATCGGTCAGGCGGTGAGCAAGCTCCGAGAAATGGTGGTCATACACCAGGGTTACTGTGGCGGCGACTTTTTCGCTGGCATCCGCCCATTCTTCTTCAATCAGGGCATCTCGAACCAGGTCCCGGATTGCTTCGGAACGGTTGGTGTAACCCTGGCTTTGAATCAGGCTGTCATAACGCGCCAGGAGATCCTCGGGTATTGTAATGGTATAGCGTTCCATCCGGGCCATGATATTTATCAATCCCCCATTTTTGACAGAGTTGAATCAGGGTAAACTCTCCCTCCATGCCCGTCAAACGCCCTGTTTTTCTTTTCCTGGTGCTGCTGCTGGCTGCCGGTGTGCGCCTGGCGGGGATTCGCTTTGGAGAGCCTCTGGCTGTCCATCCGCATGAAGATCTGCTGATAACAGATGCCATGGAAGCCGGCGCCCGAAAGGGACACCCGGGCCGTTTCGAATATCCCAGCGGGATGGTTTATTTCACCCTGGCGGTGCAGGGGCTGCATTATTTATTCAGCGGAGCCGATTCGGTTCGTGATTTCTGGATGTCCTATAACAGCCATCCATTTGAGTTTCACCTCTGGTCACGAGTCGCCACAGTTTTCTGGGCGCTGGCCGGGATCTGGGGTATCTGGCTGCTCGGATCGGAATGGGATCGCGGGCGCACATCGATGCGTTTCCTTGGAGGGGCGGGAGCCTGGCTTCTGGCAGTCCATCTTCTTCATATCCGGGAGAGCCGTTTCGCCACAGTCGATGTCCCCCTGGCCACTGCAATTACCTTTGCTTTGTGGTGGTTGCTGCGGGAATACCATCGCCCGGCTACGACCATTTTACGGTTGCTGCCGATCGCCTTGTTCATCGGGATCTGCAGCGGGATTCACTACCCGGCGCTGCTGCTGATCTTTCCGATGTGGTATGTCGGTCTTGCAGCTGCTCTGAAAGAAAAGGAAACCTCGCTTTCATTTTCCTGGATGATCGGCTGCGCCGCTCTGCAGCTGGTCTGCGCTGGAGCCGGTTTTCTACTGACAACTCCGCATGCCCTGATCGACAGCGGAAAACTCTGGTCGGATATCGGTTTTGGAATGTATTCAGCATTCAGCGAAGGGGGAGCCATTGAAACAGGCTCATCCCTGGGATATCTGCAGGGGCCATGGCTGTGGGGGGGAGGGATCGCCCTCGGAGTATTTTCATTCTTTGGCCTGATGATGGCTGTTTTGAGGCATGAGGAAGAAGATCGTGTCCTGCTGAGTTTCGCTGTCCCATTCTTCATTATCCTCGGGCTGGCTGCGGCGGTCTGGGGAAGGTGGTTTCTGCCTCTGGTTCCACTCCAGATTCTGTGGGCTGTCCGCTTTATCGCGGTTTATGCAGACCATCCCTGGGCGGTCCAGTGGATGGCCTCCGGTGCGAGAAAAACCGTTGCTTGGATCATTCTCTTCTGATTGGCCTGGAGAGTCTTGTTCCCGCACTTCGCCAGGCCCACCTGCTGCGGAAAACTGACAGCCGGGTTGCGGCAATGGGCTTGCTCGATTCTTCTGTTCGGCCTCTCGATGTGGTTCTGACCACTCCATTCTGCCCGCCACTTCCGAAAACAGTTCAAAAGCGGACCGAGCGAGGACTGCTGGTCGATCGTGCCGCGTTCGAAAAAGGGCAGCCTTATCAGCCGTCAATTGCCTCCCTCGAGGATTTCAGGGAGGAAGGGGTCAATCTGATCCTGTATTCATCCTTTTACTGGGATGCAGCTCTTGACCGCTCGTTGATCCACAGGATTCCGAGCCTGGCCTCCTACTCGGCCTTCTTGACCGACCTGAAGCTGCAGGCAGGACAGGAACTGGAGGTTCTCTCGACTTCTGGTGATGTGCCATTTCACGCGGAGGACCGGTTTGCTCCTACCTTCCACTTATGGAGCCGGCGTTGCCCCGGCCCGGATGTGTTCTTATACCGCCTGAGAAAATGAACAGGCTCTCAGCCAGGAAAGGCCGACAGCCGCATTTTCCCTCCTGAGCCATAACCAATGGTTCCTCTGGTTCTCTCAACCCCCCCAGGGCGATTTCCTTCCGGTTTTGTATCCGGAATCTTTCTCAGAAGAGGACATGCTGTGAGTTGTAGCGGATGGCTTTAGAGGTGCGCCTTTCGTCAGTAATGCCAACAACGACAGGGGTATTATGAAGATGACGTATGGCTGGGGAGGGAGGAGTCGAACCTCCAAACTCCTGCTCCAAAGGCAGGTGACTTTACCATTCGTCTACTCCCCAAACCGACTTCTGATTATCTGATTCTTTCTTCCACCATGCAAGAGATTTAAATCCTGCCGAAGTTGTCCGGGATGGGCGGGTTCCAGTTGTCCAGCCCCCGCGAATCAATCCGCACCGGCAGTATCTGAACCCCGGCGACCGCACGCAGAGCACGCTTCAGGCGGTGTGTGTCATGCGGCCCACAGATGAACACCAGGCACCCGCCTCCTCCGGCTCCACAGGCTTTTCCCCCAGTCGCACCCGAACTCATGGCGACCTGGAACAGGTGGTCGATATTCTCATTGGTCACATCCGGATGCAGCCTCTTCTGGCACTCCCAGTTTCGGGTCATCAGCTGGCCGACCGCATCCAGCTCACCCAGAATCAGAGCATCCTTCATGTCCCGTGCGATGCGCTTCATCTCCTCGATGGCTTCATGAGTGGTGCCGCGGCCGGAATGGTAGGCTTGTGAGACCTTCTGGTGGACATCCCCGGAAAGGCGGGATTTGCCGGTATAGATCAACACCAGGTTGCTCTCGAGCTCGCGCAGCACACTCCTTGAAGTCACCAGCTGCGAGGCTTTGACATCATCCCCGCGGAACTCCATGAACTCCAGCCCTCCCAGAGCACTGGCATAATGATCCTGTTTGCCTCCACGAATGCCGAGACGTTCCCGTTCGATCGAGCTGGCCATTTCAGCCACCTCCGAGGGAAGCAGCGGTTTTCCCGCATACTTTGCCAGAGCTCCAATCAGGGCCACTCCCAGCGATGCACTGGTTCCCAGTCCTGAACCGGGTGGCGCAGTGCTTTCGGTGATCAGGGTAAACCCTCCAGCGAGGTCCATCTCCTTGATGGCTGCTTTGACCAGATCGACATTGCCATCGTACTCGAGATCGGCAACCCGGCGGGCCTCGATATAAATATCGAAATCAGCCGAGTAGATTTCAACAGACTCATCTTCCAGTCGCGAATGAAAGCGCCAGCCTCGATCGCCGGCCTCCGCACGGGAGGTTTTAGAAAGGACAGTCACTGTGGAGTTCAGGTCAATGGCCACATTGACCACCCCGCCCGGGGTTTTCTGGCAGAACTCCGCGACATCGGTCCAGCCTCCAGCCAGGTCGACCCGAACCGGGGCGCGTGCTCTTACAAGGAAAGGAAGTTCTTTTTTCACAATTTCCTCCAGATCAAAAAGAAGATCGATTCTTCCCCTCAGGGAATCTGCATCATTTCGATCGCATCGACACCCAGAAAATAACCCGGGTTCTCGGATTGATGCAGTTTCGACTTCGGGCTGGCCCCGGTGTTCCTGAAGTGCAGAACATGCCTGCCAGCCGCCAGTTCGCCACGGAAAATGGTCAGAGATGTTTTATCGACAGTGGGAGAATAGAGATCGACCGGTCCAGTCGGTTTGCCATCATCGAGAGCGATGGTATAGATGCCATAATCGAATGACTTGGTCAGCAGGAGGCGCAAAACGACCTTCTGAGTCTCCTTCACTTCGAATGGAATCGAAATCTCACCCTCCGGTTCGGTGGCCGAAATCAGCACCTGCTTCCCGCCACTCCATTGTCCTCCATTCTGCACCTCCATGGAGCCTTTGGAGAGAGTTATGGAACTGGTCACCGCCTCGATTTCATAAGATTCAAATGGGCGTTGACGCTCACTCAAGGGCGGCAGAGGGGCGAAGCGCCGTGGCTTCCCCTCCTGGTACCAGAAGGCTACAGAGGCATAATCATCCGCACGCTCGATAAAACCCGAAGTCATTTTTCCCTCGGAATCCACCCTGGCTCCCATGTGTTCGATTTCAACACGAATCGATTTGGCAAATCGGATCGGGTCACGGACATGCCAGCGATAAGCGGTGCCGCGATGGCCTGTTTCATACCCTTCCCAGATGGTCACTCCATGGTTCATCTGCTGAAACTCCCTGAAGCCCCAGGCATCACAGAAGTAATCTTCTGTTCCGGTGCCCATCAGAACTGGCTCAGTGCTCCCATCGATGTAGATGAAATCATCCCCCTCACCGAACCATGAATCCTCGGCATGCAGGACCGACAGGACAGTTCCGACATAGTGCCCTCGCCCTTCGGTATCGAGCAGCAGGTAGTTTTTCCCGGCCTGGCAGGGTTTTTCCTGCCGGTACTGCGCATGGAAGTAGGCTGTGTTGTGCGGCAGAGAAGGCACTGAAACCCAGTCGATATAATAATAAAAGGCGCCGACACGTTTGGTGGATTCGTTCGTCACTTCCAGCCGGGCTTTCTTCTGGAAAGGCATCCGCCAGAAGCAGTTATAGGCACGCCCGTCCGATGAAATTTCAATCGGCAGGCACTGGTAAGCCTTGCGGAGGCCATGCCCGACTCCGAAAAAGTCTCCCAGCGGAGACTCGACTCCCGGCTCCTCACGGTCGTCATAATAAATCCGAAAAACCAGCGATGCCGGGTAATACTCATCATCGGCTGCAATAGTAAACCAGATATGGCGGATTTCTCCGGGGCCATTCAGCTCACCCAGGACCAGAGTCTGGCCCGGTTCGATCTGGCGATTATCGGCATTCGAGGTCTGCCAGGGTTGGCCGACACTTGAGGCCCGATGGGAAGTTTCATCTTCGATACGTGTCAAATCCCCCAAAGAGCCTGCTCCCCAGGAAAACCCGCACACCAGCAATAGAGCAACTAAAAGCAGTTTTTTCATCACATCTACCCCTTTCAGTATTGATCCAGAACCTGAAACAATAGTCCGCTCACCTGGACTCGCCAAGTGCATACCCATAAAAAAACCGGTATTCCTGTTATGGGAGACAAGTTATTGACAGATGACCAGAAGGAATGTAAGGTATGCCTAACAAAGATTAGACACGGATGCCGTTCGGAGGTTCTTCTAACAAATGAAATCACATGATGCCCGCCCAAACCCGGGAGCTCCGAAAGGATGCTCTAAGGGGTTCACCCTGATCGAATTGCTGATTGTCATTGCAATCATCCTGATTCTGATTTCCATTGCACTCCCGAATTTCCTGGCAGCCCAGATTCGTGCCAAGGTGGCGCGAGCCGAAGCTGATATGAAATCGATGACAACCGCGCTGGAGTTTTTCCGGACCGAACATTCCCATTACCCTGTTGGAACCGACAGCCCCGAAGCGGTTCCAATTGAAGTCAAGGAGCATTTCCAGCAGGGAGGAAGTTATGGATTTTACACGTTCCGGACTGTCTTTTCAGGGAAAGGGGCTGAGAGCCTGGGGTTTCCAAGTGTTCCCAGTGGAACACCGGTTGGAGTGGTCCCCGGGTTGACCACTCCAGTTGCCTATATTCATTCAGTCCCCACAGATCCTTTCACCTCGCTTCCCGGGTTTCTGACCTACAGCTACCGTGAGGATCGCTCCAAGCCTCTTGTAGGATGGGTGGTTTCAAGCTTCGGCCCCGACATGGATGAATTTGAAAATACGGGAAAGAGCGGGACCGGTGCAGGATGCCGAACTCCGCTCCTGCCTGCCCTGGATGCTCAAGTCGGAGGGCGGCATGGCGACATCAATGAAAGAGCTGCGCACCCAGGCTCGGATGCGACCGGGATGGTGGGCGGAGAGCCTTCACGGTCTTTTCTGGCGGAACAGATGAAGTTTCTGGCTTACAGCCCAACCAATGGGATCACCAGCGATGGAGATATTTTCACGATTGGACCTTGATCAGGCATTCCGCGCCACTGCCCGGTGTGCCGACTTATGGACATAAACAATCGATTCCGTTTCGAGCGATTCGATTGCCGCGGCGAGAACTCTCTGAGCCGCCAGTGCGGATTCTCCGGATCCATCGATATCCTCGGGATGCGCACCTTCGTGGAGCTGTTCAAGAAAGCGGTTGATGCGATTGCGGAAGGTATCATTGAAATCGCGCATCCCGCCGAAGACCGGGTTGGTATACACAGTTTTTTCGAGGTTCCCGGCGGGATACAGGGTTACCTCGCGAAACATGTCTTCAAGAACAAAGCGGCCTTTGAGGCCTGCCACCTCGCAGCGTTCCATCGGGTGCCCGCGCTCGATATCATAACTGCCGGTCAGATGGCCGAGCGCACCATTGCAGAAGCGCATGTTGAATTGAGCGGTCGACCAGATTGACCTGCCGGGAGCTTTGAGCGCAAAGCACTGGACTGCTTCGATTTCACCGCAGTAATAACGCATGATATCGACTGTGTGCGGGTGAAGCGCCTTGATCTGAAAATAAGGGGAGCTCTCCGCTGGATTCTTGATCCACATGCTCATGTTCATGAACAGCTGATGCCCGATGCGCCCTTCATCGATCCACTGTTTGGCGAGGCGTGCGGCGGGTGTAAAGCGATGGTTCAGATTCACTCCAAAGCAGACACGCTTCTCTCTCGCCCTGGCAACCATCTCTTCGGCATGGTGGATCTCGTTCGAGATCGGTTTTTCGCACAGCACATGGCAGCCGGCCTCGACCGCCTGGAGGGTTGGGAGGTGATGGTCGCTGCCATATTCGTATCCACCCGTGGTGACATCACACAGGTCCGGCGAGAGAGCCTTCAGCATTTCATCGACCGAATAAAACGCTGGCACCCCGAGGCGCTGGGCGGCTGCATCGGCACGGTCTTTCCGGATATCGCAGACTCCGGCCAGTTCTGCCAGCGGGCTGGCATTGTGGATATCCGCATGGAGGTTTCCGATCGGCCCCATCCCGATCATCGCGACTCGAATCATACCGGTCTTCCCTTCTCAGCCTGTTGTAGGCAGATCCTCTCTAATAGACAGTATACCGGTTAATGCAGGCACTATCTACCCATCAGCCTGTTCAAAATATCGGGAGTATTGTCCTTCAAGTCAACCGGAATCTGAAGAGCCCGCGAGATTTTTCCAGGCCGGGCAGCCCCGGAAGAAGGAGGAATACCGCCTGTTAAAACTCCCGGATCGACCTGGATTTTTAAGAATGTCCGGTTCGGTGCCCCTGTGAAAAAATTAGCTCACCAGAAAATAGGACAGGGACCGTGTCCATTCGTAAATCGAGCCTGCCGCGAAAAACATGAACACCACAGGAATCGATAACACCACCGCCATACCCACCAGCACTGAATCCGGTTTGAGCAGGGGCGGGGCCTCCAGATGATCGAGGTACATCGCTTTGATGATGCGCATGTAGTAATAAACTGACAGCACTGTATTCAGCAGGCCGACCACGACCGCTGCGATACACCAGGGATCGAGTGTTTGCACCGCTGCGGCGAACAGGTACCATTTTCCGAGGAAGCCGGCCAGAGGTGGCACGCCAATGAGAGAAAACAGGGAGAAAGCCAGCGCCAGCGCCAGCAGGGGAGATCTTTTTCCGAGGTCACGGTAATCCTCGATGGTTTCCATGGAGTGCCGGTCCGCAAGATAGACGATCACAGCAAAGGCAGCGAAATTGGTGAAAAAATAGGTCAGAAGATAAAACAGGATGCTCTCGACTCCGGCAGTCGTGAGCGCAATCGCCCCCACCAGAATATAACCGGCATGGGCGATGCCCGAGTAGGCAAACAGACGCTTGATGTTCTCCTGGCGGAATGCCCCCAGGTTCCCGAAGGTCATGGTGGCCATCGCCAGCAGCGCCACGAAAGCACGCCAGTCAAAGTCTACGAAGGGGGTCCAGATTCCCTCTGAGGCATTCGCCAGCAGTGTGGTATAAAACAAACGGATGAATGCGGCAAAACCGGCGGCTTTGGATGCCACAGACAGAAACGCTACCAGGACCGATGGAGAACCTTCATAGACATCCGGCGCCCAGAAATGGAAAGGTACCGCCGATATTTTGTAACCGATCCCCACAAAGATCAGCAGAAAAGCCACAAAAAAGACTGTCTGTCCGGTTCCGGATGCTGCCAGATACTCCCGGATGTCCAGCAGCTGGGTGGAGCCGGTCATGCCATACAGGTAGGTCATTCCGAACAGCATGGCTCCTGTCGACAGGCTGCCATATAAAAGAAACTTCATGGCCGCTTCATCGGAACGGTTTTCGTTTTTCGAGAAACCGGCCAGAATGTACGAACCCAGCGAAAACAATTCGATCGACAGATACATCATCAGCAGATCCATCGAAGCCGCGGTCAGGAACATCCCGAGCAATATCCCGAGCAGGATGGCATAAAACTCAGGTTTCTGATGATCCGTGACTTCCTGACCCCTGAGGTTCATCAGAACTGTCACCAGAGTGCTGAAGACAAACAGGATTTTGAAAAACCGGGATAAACCATCCAGGGCCAGCATCCCGAAGAAAAGAGTCGGCCTGGAATCCTGAACCGGCAAGGCCAGGACCAGCCCGGCAGCCCCGATCAGTGCCAAAACAGCCAGGCAGTTGGAAATTTTGGCCGAGGACCAGCGTGGGATCAAAGGCTGAATCAATAAGACCAGAATCCAGAGGACCAGCCACAATTCCGCCAAAAAATATTTCAAAGACCCCATATTATCGAGAAGTTCTAGCATTGAGTTGATCCTTGATTCAAAACCTTCGAAAAAACATAGATTTTTCCGAGTTTATTCAGCATGTTGGCGCCAATATTAGCATCAATCAGCGAAAATAGTACTATGATCATGCCTGGTCAGCATTCGGTATTTTTCGCCACCTTGCAGCCTTTCCTGACCCATGACATACAAGCCATCCCCGGTTTTTCCAGTCCTGGAGAACCAGACGGATTGTTTGAAAGCTGACTCCGGGACAGGTCGAACGCAGGTCTTCAATACGAAATTCATTCGGGAGCCGGGTCAATGCATTTGACACAATATTTTGTTTCGCACCCTTCTGGGATTGCAGTGTGCCAATTCTTTTTTCAAATTCACCATAAGCAGCGAGAAGGGTTCCAAGGAAATAATTCCACCAAGGCCTGAGGTCATGTCTGGCGTCATGCCAGCCCTGTGAACTTTGATGAAGAGCCTCGTAATAAGAGTCCTTGCTTGATTCAATCAGCCGTTCGAGGCTGATAAAACGGCCCACCTCATACCCATTCTGATAAAGAAGCATCAGGGTCAGTAATCGGCTCATTCGGCCATTTCCATCCCAGAAGGGATGGATGCATGAAAAGTCCAGTATGAAAGCTGCAATCGTGAGCAATGGGTCAGTTTGTTTCCTGTCGATGTAAGAGTGATACTGCTCACACAGAGAACCCATGAAGGCAGCTGTACCGACTGCTGAAACCGGCTGGAAACGAATGACCCGGCGGCCATCTGGCTGGACTTCCCAGATCGCATTATCTTTTTCCTTCCATTCACCCTTGGGGAGCGCTGTATGAGAGAACATCACGCGGTGCAGCTGTTTGATTAGCTTTGTTTCCAAAACCAGTGACTGCGCATTGGCATGGATCTGCGAGAGCGCATCCCGGTATCCAGCGATTTCCTGTTCTGAACGGTCTTGAGGGGTGGATTCATGAAGGACAATATCGCTGATACGGCGCCGCTCGGCGGTAATACCCTCGATCCGGTTGGAAGATTCAACGCTTTCCACTTTGGCAGAAAGGGTCAGGTTCTCCAGGAATTGGGGGATCTGCCGCTGGTAAAGTGTCTGCTTCCCTTTGTGCTCTCCAATAACCCGAACCATAGTGAGCTGGGAATGGGAAATCGGCTGCTCAAGAAGATATTCATGTTCAAAGGAACGCATCGGAATGCCCGATTACTATGGGACCAGCGCTCCCGCCACCTGGAGTGTCGCCTGGTAGGCTTCACGGCCTTTCTGCAGAGATGCCAGCACATGTTCCATGGTGGGATCGATCGCATTCAGGAACAGCGAGGGAAAAATTCCCAGGACAATCACAAACACCGCCAGAGGTGCGAGAGTGCAGATTTCACGCAAGGAAATCTCGGGAAGAGCCGCATATTTTTCATTCACCGGCCCCATGAAAACCCTCTGGTAGGTCCACAGCATGTAAGCTGCTCCCAGCAGAATCCCGGAAGTCGACAGGCAGGTGATCAGCCGCTGCTCCTGAAAGGCGCCGAGAAATACCAGAGTCTCCGAAATAAAGCCGCTCAGGCCCGGCAATCCAAGCGCAGCGAAAAAGGCCAGGGCAGTAATCCCGCCATAGACCGGCATTGGCTTGACCAGGCCGCCGAATCCATCGATTTCCCTGTGGTGGGCACGGTCATAGATCACTCCCACCAGAAGGAAGAGCATCGCGGTGATGGTGCCATGATTGAACATCTGGAACACCGCGCCCTGAAGTGACTCCTCACGGTAAACTGCCATACCCAGCATGACATAGCCCATGTGGCTGATGCTTGAATAGGCCACCAGCTTCTTGAGATCACTCTGTGCCATGGCGCACAAGGCTCCATAGACAATGTTGATCAGGCCGATGACCGCCATGGGAGTGCAGAACCAGGCGGCGGCATCCGGAAAGATCGGGTAGCTGATCCGGAAAAGGCCATAGGCCCCCATTTTGAGGAGAATTCCCGCCAGAATCACACTGATGGCAGTAGGCGCTTCCACATGGGCATCCGGCAGCCAGGTGTGGAATGGAAAGGCCGGTATTTTGATCGCAAAGGCGACATACAGGCCGATGAACAGCGCCAGCTTCACTGCCCATGTCATTTGAATCCCTCCCATCAGCTGTGGCAGCTCCAGCAGGCTGAAGGATCCTGTCTTGGCATACAGCACCAGCATGGCGATAAACAGGAAGATCGATCCGAACAGGGTATACAGGACGAACTTGATGGCCGCATAAACACGGCGTGGGCCGCCCCAGATTCCGATCAGAAAATACATCGGAAGGAGCATCAGCTCCCAGAAAACGAAAAACAGGAACAGATCGAGCGCCGCAAAGACCCCGATCATGGCCCCCTCCAGCAGGAGGAACAGCGCCATGTACCCTTTTACCTTTTCACGGATTCCCCAGGATGCCAGCACACACAAGGGGCAGAGAAACACGGCCAGGAATACGAAGGGCATCGAAAGCCCATCCACCCCCATGTGGTAGTTGATGTTGAAGGCCTCGATCCAGGGGATTTTTTCCTCATACACAAAGACCCCGGAAGCCGCCTGTTCAGCTGTCAGGGATGCCTGTGCACGTGCGAAGGAATCATTGTAGTCGAGGACCATCGCGATGCCGGGGAAGAGGACCACCAGGCTGATAATCAGCGCAGCGCGCCGTATTGTTTCATCGTCCTTGAGCAGACAGACCAGAGCCGCTCCGATAATCGGACCGAAGGTCAGGAAAGTCAGGCTGAACATGTGTATTCTTTCCTCCTGGAAAGCACTTTAAAATCTTCTGGTTTTTGGGTTTGCAGCGGAATCAGGCTCCGCCCCACAGGCTCTTCATCACAAACCAGAGCACCACCATCACCCCGAAGGCCCCACCGGCCTTGAGGACATAATTCTGAATCACTCCACTTTCGATGCGGCGGATTCGCTGGCCGTAGCCCTGTATGACCTCAGCCAGCCAGTTGACCAGGCGGTCCACCACGGAAAGATCGAAGCGCCCGGACCCCCGGGATGTTTTCACTGTCCCG
Source organism: Candidatus Hinthialibacteria bacterium OLB16 (assembly GCA_001567115.1). Classification (GTDB taxonomy): domain Bacteria; phylum Hinthialibacterota; class Hinthialibacteria; order OLB16; family OLB16; genus OLB16. Next base: position 40,711 of record LMZT01000164.1, read on the forward strand.
GAGGCAGTGCCATTGACGATTCCATCGATAATCCGCAGATCGAAGCGTGCGAGAAAATTCCGGACAACCTCCAGCCCTCGAAACAGGGTTCGGTCATAAAATTCATCGACATAATACTTGTTGTAGGACAGGTCATAGAAACGCCCGAACATCGCCGCGGCGCGTGCCGGATCCACGACCCGGAATCTCTCCCAGTAGAACAGCGCGGACAGGCAGATCGCGATGATCGATCCGATCACACTGAGTGTTGTCGCCAGGACATGGGCAGTATGGGCCAGGTCATCATGCTCCTCTCCATGGCCTGTGGGGGAGGTGTTCCCTTCCGAGAGGGTGGCAGAAGCACCCGAACCCTCTGTCGCTGGAGGTTCCTGGGCATAAGCGGCATCGAACAATGGATTCGGTGTTCCCGCATGATGCGCCGACACCGGCGGTTTCCCCCAGGGGATCACTCTCTCTTTGAAGAAACCACCCAGCCCGAGGTGCTCCCAGCCGGCGCTGATCGACAGAAAAGCCAGCAGCAGCAGCGGGATGGTCACATTCCTGGGACTCTCATGGGCATGGGCATAGGCATGGGGATCCCGCGGGGTTCCGGTGAAGGTCATGAACAGCAGCCGGAACATATAGAAAGCTGTCAAACCGGCAGTGACAAGCAGCGCCAGGAACAGCAGCATGTGCTGGGGATGCCTCATGCCAAATTCGAGGGCGCCCGCCAGAATCATATCCTTGCTGTAAAAACCCGAGAAAAAAGGAATGCCTGAAATGGCCAGGCAGCCGGTCAGCATGGCCAGGAAGGTAATGGGTGTCTTCTTCCACAATCCCCCCATGCGGCGCATGTCCTGCTCATGATGAAGTGCGAGGATCACGGAGCCGGAGCACAAGAACAGGAGCGCCTTGAAAAAGGCATGTGTTGTCAGATGAAACATCGAGGCGGTAAATGCCCCGCCCCCAGGCCGGCCATCCATATACCCCAGCTGGCTGAGAGTCGAATAAGCCAGCACACGTTTGATGTCAAACTGTGTCACCGCAATGGTCGCAGCCATGAGTGCGGTGAAAGTCCCGAGGTAGGCCACCACCAGCAGTGAGTCGGGAGTGAAAACCGGATAAAGGCGCGCCACCATATACACACCCGCGGCCACCATGGTCGCTGCATGGATCAGAGCGCTGACCGGTGTCGGGCCTTCCATCGCATCCGGCAGCCAGATGTGCAGTGGAAACTGGGCTGATTTTCCGACAGCCCCGCAAAACAGGAACAGGCTGGTGATCGTGAGTTTCAGGCTGCTCATCTCTCCCGCCTGAATGCGCTCGAAAACCTCCCGGAATGAAAATGTATGAAAGTGGGAGTAGATCAGAAAAAGACCGATCGCAAAGCCAAGGTCACCCACACGGTTGGTCACAAAAGCCTTCTTGGCAGCCGCGGCCGCGGATTCACGGTTGACATAAAAGCCTATCAGCAGAAAGGAGGAAATCCCCACCAGCTCCCAGCAGCAGTAGAGAATGATCAGATTGTCGGTGAGGACCAGCAGCAGCATCGAGAAAGAGAACAGGCTCAGGTAAGCGAAGAAACGGTTGTAGTTCTCTTCTCCCTTCATATATCCCAGAGAAAATATGTGGACCAGGAGGCTGACAATGGTCACCACCATCAGCATCATGGCGGTCATGCTGTCCACCCAGAATCCGATTTTCCACGAAACCTGCTGGCCGGCCGCCTCCGGGTGATCGAAGGTCAGCCACTCGAATGGGGCCGCGGTGAGATGGAGGAAAGGCTCCCCCATGTCATAGGCCGACATCGCCTGCCGGTAAATTCCATAAGATAGAATGAAAGATATGGCAATGGCCGCAATCGCGATCCTGTCACAGATCCCGCGCAGACGGCTGAGCCTGCCAAAGAGGATGATCGTGGCGAAGGAAAGCAGAGGGATAACGACAATAAGAAACGCTCGCAGGGTCATCCGGCTCTACTCCTTCAACGCCTGCAACTCATCCAGGTTGATCCTGGCCTGGTTGGAATATATTGACAGGATGATCGCCAGAGCGATCGCGGCTTCCGCCACCGCCAGGATGATGACGAATATCGCAAACGCCTGCCCGCGGATCGAGCCTTCGACAAACCGGCTGAAGGCGACCAGATTGAGGTTGGCTGCATTCAGGATCAGTTCCAGCCCCATCAGCATCATGATGCCATGCCGGCGTGTCATGACAATGAACATTCCGATGGTAAACAGAATCGCACTGAGGACGAGGAAATGATTCAACCCGATCATGAAGGGTCCTTCGACTTTCCTGCCTGCACACTGTGAGAAATCACCACAGCACCGACCAGCGCTATCAGCAGCAGCACCGAAGCGATTTCAAAGGGAAGCAGATAATCGGTCAGAAACAGCACTCCGAGGCGACGGACAGTCGGCTGCGGCTCGCTCAACTCCCTGACCGGCCAGTCGGTCGAAATCACCGCCGCCACCAGAGAGAACAATGTTATCAGAGCCACAACCAGCCCGGCCCCCACCTGCATGGTGACCTGCTCGCCGGAAAGGCGTGCGATATTGTGGGTATACATGATACCGAACAGCATCAGAACCAGGATCGCGCCGATGTAAATCGCCACCTGGGTCACAGCGATGAAATCAGCCCCAAGCAGAAGGTACAGGCCCGCCAGGCTCCCGAAAGTCGGAACCAGCGCCAGCGCTGCATGAACCACATTCGGGGTGAAGGCCACAAACAGGGCTGCCCCGACTCCAATCACCGCAAACAGATAAAAAAGGAAATCAAACATTCGACTTTATGCGTAAACCACTCCCATTTTATTCGACCCTCAGGCCTCCTCCGAATCCGGAGGTGGAGTTTCCACCCGGGCTTGCGGCCCAACCCACTGCTTTTCGGGAACAATCTCTTCCGCGATCGGCCTTGGTGGAGCCTGCTGGTATTTCATGAAATCCACGAACAGATCCCTGCGATTGCGGAAGATTACCTCAAATTCATGGGTCATATAGAGGCTCTCCACCGGGCACACCTCCACGCACAGGTTGCACCACATGCACTTGTTGAAATCAATTGTAAAGGTATCGGGGCGGCGCGCTTTTCCCTTGCCCACACCAGTCAGTTCGATGCAATCCACCGGGCACTCTTTGGCGCACAGGAAACAGGCGATGCACTTGTTCACATCATTAAACAGCATCCCGCGGAAACGGGGAGGAAGCGGCGAAGGCTCCTTGGGGTACTCCTGGGTCACCACACGGTTCTTATGGTCCACAAATTCCCTGCCGGTCACATACATGCCGATCAGGACTGTGACAAAGGCATCGACCACTTCTTTGAAATAACGCTGAACTGCTTTCATTCGCTCGCTTCCTTATCTGCCGCCATCAGGCTGAGGCTGCAGCGGCAGTCATCTCTCCATCTCTCGGGACCGGCTCGCTCTTCCAGATGCGGGACATGGCCAGCAGGAGCACCGCCATCAGGACAGTTCCCGCCACCCAGCCTGCCGGAGTCCGCACCAGATACAGCTGCCAGAGGCCCGATCCGAGGATTGTCACAAACCCGAATGGCAGCAGAACCTTCCAGCACACATAGGTCAGCTGATCGACACGCAAACGCGGCAGTGTCCAGCGCAGCCACATCATGACAAACATCAGAAACAGGGCTTTCAGAAGGAACTCCAGGACCGGCGGGATCAGGGGAAGGCCATGCCAGCCGCCCAGAAACAGAACTGTCCCGAGAGCCGAGACCACAAACATGTCCGCATATTCCGCCAGGAAGAAAAACGACCAGCGGATGCCGCTGTATTCGGTATGGGAACCCGCCACCAGCTCCGATTCCGATTCGGCCAGGTCAAATGGGGTTCGCTGGGTTTCCGCCAGAGAGGCGATGAAATAGAGAATGAAAGAGACTGTGGCGAATGGATTGATCCAGGGCCACACCGCCCAGTTGAGGATGCTGAAGTCTTTGTAGAATGGCTGGGATGGATCGCCCAGGTAGTAGGCCTGGCTGTCGGCAATCTGCGACATGTTCAGGGACCCCGCCATCAGCACCGCTGGAAGCAGATGCAGCGCGGTCGGGATTTCATAACTGATGTACTGCGAAGCGGCGCGCATTCCCCCATAGATCGACCACTTGTTGTAGGAAGACCAGCCGGCGGCGATGACTCCGACCACCACCAGGGCCGATGTGGCCAGGATATAGAACACACCGAGATCCAGGTCGGCGATCTTCAGATGCGGCCCGAAAGGAATGACCACATAAGATATCATCGAGCCGGAAAAGACCAGCACCGGGGCTGCCAGAAAGAGGAACTTATCCGAGCCTGCGGGAACGATATCCTCTTTGAGCAGCAGCTTGATGGCATCCGCCGCAGTCTGCAGCCAGCCATGATACTTGCCGACTTCCATCGGACCGAGGCGCGCCTGCATGTAAGCGGATACTTTGCGTTCGGCCCAGACCGAAAACAGAGCCAGGACTGTGATGAAGCCCATCATGCACACCCCGCCCAGAATCAGGCTGACATGGATGAACACCAGCCAGTGGGGGACATGAGACCCAAACAGCCAGAAGGGGATGTTGAGGAGGGTCTCGAGGGTTGAATAGAGCAGCTGGTAAAGCGCGGAGTACATGGCTCAACGGTCCACCTGTCCCATGACGATATCCAGGCTGCCCATCGCGGCAACCAGGTCGGCCACAAAAATATTGGTCCATAAATCTTCGATGACACACAGGCTGACAAAGGCCGGGGCGCGTGTCTTGACCCGGTAAGGAATCGTCTTTCCCTCACTCACGATGTAAAAAGCCAGTTCACCCCGTGGATTTTCTGTGCTGACATAAACTTCACGCCCTTTCGGAGCTTTGAGCACCCTTGGCACTGCGCCACAATGGGGTCCAGGGGGGAGCTGCTCGATCGCCTGGCGGACCATTCGGTTGGACTGGCGCATCTCCTCCACACGAATCCAGTAGCGGTCCCAGGAGTCGCCGACTGTCCCCTTTTCCCCTTTTCCAACCGGGATCGAAAACTCCAGCTCGGGGTAGACCGAATAAGGCTGGTCCCGCCGCAGGTCCCAGTCGACTCCGGAAGCTCGCAGGTTCGGGCCGGTGAAGCCATATTCGATCGCCTGCTCCCGTGTGATGACCCCCACATTGGCTGTCCGCCGCACAAAGATGTGATTGTTGGTCAGCAGGTCATTGAGCGCATCCAGTTTCGCATCGAACTGATCCACAAACCGGAGAATCAGATCGATATGCCCGGGCAGCAGATCCCATAAAGCCCCGCCGACACGAATATAATTGTAGGTCAGGCGTGCGCCGCACACCGCCTCGAAGATGGTCATGATCTCTTCACGTTCACGAAAAGCCAGCAGAAAGGGGGTGAATGCTCCGGTATCGAGGCCATGTGTCCCCAGGGCGATCAGGTGGCTGGCGATACGGTTGAGTTCCCCGACAATCACCCGGATGTATTCGGCGCGCGGCGGAACTTCGAGGTCACACAATTTTTCGACTGCACGGCACCAGGCCCAGTTCTCGTTCAGGGAAGCGAGGTAATCCATCCGGTCGGTATAAGGCGTGAATTGGGTGTAGGAAAGGTGCTCACTGATCTTTTCCGCGCAGCGATGCAGGTAACCGAGATGCGGCTGAGCTTTCTCGACCACCTCCCCATCAGTCTGCAGCAGCAGGCGGAGAACACCATGAGTCGATGGATGCTGCGGCCCCATCGAGATCAGCATCCGTTCGCTTTTGAGAGAACCGGTCGCCAAAAAACTTACCCCTTGCACCAAATCATCCGGCCTGGGATTCAGGCCGCACTCGGACGCCGTAAAGTCGGTGTCTCTTCGATCTTTTTCTGCAATTCAAGAAAACCGGCGATCAATGTTTCCGGGCGTGGCGGGCAACCCGGCACATACACATCCACCGGAACAATCAGATCGACTCCTTTGACCACATGGTAGCCATGAATGTAATAGGGTCCGCCGCCGATTGCACAGCTTCCCATGGCGATCACCCACTTCGGTTCCGGCATCTGGTCATAAAGCAGGCGGATCCTCGGGGCCATCTTCTTGGTGACTGTCCCCGAAACAATCATGACATCGGACTGGCGCGGCGAGGCACGGAATACTCCGGCTCCGAACCGGTCCAGGTCATATTTGCAGGCCGCGGTCGACATCATTTCGATGGCGCAGCAGGCCAGGCCGAAAGTCATCGGCCAGAGAGAATTCTCGCGCACCCAGCCAATCACCTCATCGGCCCTGGCAAAGATCACGCTGTCCTCAAACTGGTTTTCCAGAATTCCCATCAGCCTGTTCTCCGATTGTTTTCTCTTTCACCGTGCCGCCTGCCGATGCCTCAATCCAGAAGCTCGGGGCCTTTTGTGGTTTCCCGAATCCATTCGAGATGCCCTTTGGCCCAGACATAGGCCAGCCCGACTGCAAGAACCACTAAAAAGATTAACATTTCCAGAAATACGATCAAACCGGTTGCTCCCTGAAGATTTTTGAGTTCTCCGGCTGCCGCCTGCAAATTTTGACCTCCATCCCTGAAAGCATTGAATACCACTGCCCAGGGAAGCATGAACAGGACTTCCACTTCAAACACAATGAAGATAATGCAGACCACATAATAACGGATATTGAATTGAACCCAGGGTTCCCCGACAGGCCTTTCGCCGCATTCATAAGGAGACAGCTTCTCGGAGCTGGGTCGAACCGGCCGAATCAGCGCGAACAGGACAATCGGTGCGACAACGATGACAGTCGCGATCATCCCGAAGATCAGGACATGGGCATATTGTTCATACATGGATTCATTTCCTGAAAGTGTTCTCTCATGAAGCATAAGGGACAAGGCTCCATTCTGACAATCCCCGCACAGCGGGAATGCCCCTTCCGCCTCTGCCCAAAAGGGCATTTCCGGGTATAATGAACGCCGTGACTGATTATAGATGAAAGGGAATCCGATACTCATGTTTTGCAGCAAATCCAGTTGGCTGGTTCTGTTTGGAGTCGCCCTGTTTACCGCAGCATTATTTTCTGGAAATCAGTGTGCCTGGTGTGACCCGGCGGTTCATGTATTTCAACCCCCGGTCGGAGACCGTTGGCATTACCCATTCAATTTCTCCCCGGGAACCCGCCCGACCGCTTCGATCTTCTGGAACAATGGGCGTGATTTTCCGATTTTCAATAAACGCGACGGTTATGTGATCCTCAGATGGAATACCTCGAGTCTGATCCCCTCCGGCAATGCCCCCGAGTCCTATCTTGTCGAAGGGTGCACAGTGACTGTGTTCAATGTTGCCTCCGCCACCTGGACCCTGGATGGTTTGAACAGCGATGGAGTTCAGAAACGCCTCGAGATGTTTGGAGTCGGATTTACAGATATCAATCCCGAGACCTGGGTGGAGTCAACCGCTTATGTGGGTGGAAATGTGGGCGGACCGGTTCCCGCCGCTCAGCGGGATCCCTACCCCCTTGATCTGGCCACTCAGGGTCATGCGGAAGACTCGCTCAACGCCCTGCCCTGGGCCTTGGGAACCCTGATCGGCTACAACCCACCCAACCAGACTGCCCCATTCCCGATTGTGTTTACGCTCGATACAGGCCAGCCATCCATTCGTGCCTACATCCAGCAGTCCCTCTCACTGGGGCGCCTGTACTGGATTGTCGCCACTCCGATCGATGCGCCAGTCATGGGGGGATCGCCCTCCTCCAGTCCGGTGATCATCATGAAAGAGGGAGTTGGCAGCCACCCCGGTTCCGAAGCCCCCAGGATGGCCATCGAGTTGGGTGAGCAGGGATCCTCGGTTGAAAAATGGAATTTTTATTAAATCAGCGTTTCGATGCCCGTGGCTTCACCCTGATCGAGCTGCTGATTGTCATATCGATCATTCTGATCCTGATCGGGATTGCGCTTCCGAACTTTCTTGAAGCTCAGAACAAGGCCCGCCTGGTTCAGGCCCATGGCGGCCTCAAAGCCCTGGCTACCGCCCTGGATTCCTATCAGGCCGACAACAACCGTCTCCCAGTCACCTATGGCCCTTTCTCTCCCAGCCTGCTCAAACGGTTGATTCCTCTCACCACGCCCATCCCCTATCTGAAAGACCTCCCACGGGATCCTTTTCAACCCCTCGAGAAGCCTTACTGGGATGCTTCGACTTATGTCAATGCCAGTGACCCGAGGGAGAACTGGGATACCTTCTTCCTCTACAATCGCGGGGATGGCGATGTCGGTTCGACACATGGGGGCGGGAGCGCACAGATTCGTTCTTCCTGGAGCCTGACCTCCGCAGGGCCTGACCGGACCATTCTTTTCCCCTACTATTTCTTTTCTGTAAGATTTGCCGAAAATCCCTTTCGGTTTGTTTACAGCCCCACCAATGGCACAAAAAGCGAAGGGGAAATTTTCATGCGCGGCGGACATCTGCCGACACACTGACTTCAAGGAGTCATTCAATGGCTGCAAAACCTGTCATTCGAGTTGGAATCGCCGGCATCGGCTTCATGGGTGTCACTCATTTCCGGGCGCTTGCGAATCTCCCCGGAGTTCGTGTGGAAGCGATCGCCGAAATGGATGAAAGGAAACGCCAGGGGGATTGGTCCCAGGTGCGTGGAAATTTTGGAGCTGCCGGCGGGAAAGTCGATCTCTCCGGGATTCGAACCTATCAGGATTATCGCGATATGGCTCGCGATCCCAACCTCGATCTGATCGACCTCTGCCTGCCCACCCCGGCGCATCCAGCCGCCACCCGTTATTGCCTCGCCAGTGGGAAACATGTTCTGTGCGAAAAACCGATTGCCTTGAACTTGAAGGATGCCGATGGGATGCTCGCCGAAGCGAAAAAATCCGGCAAGCACTTATTTGTCGGCCAGGTGCTTCGTTATTTCCCCGAGTATCGTTTCCTCAAGCAGGTCTATGAATCCAGGAAATATGGGGAGCTGGTCGCCGCGCGTTTCCGCCGCATCATCGCACGCCCCAGCTGGCCCAGTGGCGGAACCAACTGGTTCGCCGATCCGAAGAAATCCGGCGGTGCCGGCATCGATCTTCACATCCATGACGCCGATTTCGTGCTCTACCTGCTGGGACGCCCCAAAGGGGTTTCATCGCTCGGAGTCCCCTGCGGAACAGGAGCCTTTGATTACCTGGCCAACCAGTATGATTATGGAAAGAAAGGGCCGATCGTGTCTTCGGAAGGAGGCTGGATCGCAGCCGCCGCGCTTCCGTTCGAACAATCCTATGAGGCCTATTTCGAAAAAGGGACCCTGGTTTTCAATTCGAGCAACTGCCCTCTCACCCTTTATGGAGCGGATGGCAAAACCAGCCAGCCCAGGCTGCCGGTGGAGGATGGATTCGTAGCGGAATGGAAGGCGATCCTCAAACCACTGCGTGAGGGTGTCCAACCCACCGAGTTGCTGGGAAGCTCGGCACGGGAGTCGCTTGCCCTGGTCCTGGCCGAGCAGGAATCCGCCCGCACCGGCAAGAAAGTGAAGATGTGATCCTCTGAAGAAACCCTGGGAGGATTATTCGGGTGCGAAGGGTGTGCCTGCACGGAGCTCTCGAACCTCGTTTTCGAGCACCGGATCCGATCCGAACTCACGAAGGTACTGCTCCGCCAGCCGCAGCGCTTCATCATTCCGTTCCAGTCTTCTCAAAAAGAAAATTTCATAGTGCAGGCAGCCGATAAAAGAATCCTCCATTTCGGCCGGGCGCCCTTTGCCCTGCCAGCCCTCGGGAGGCCGCGCTTTTCCCCCGAGGTCAGCTCCACGATGGGCGTATTCGAGCGCTTTCTCGAGCAGCGCCTTGTAGGACGGAGAAGACCGGGACCCCTCCTGGCGTTCGAGAGTCATCAATTGATGCTGGATCATCCGCACCATCATGAACTGCAATTCGTGGTTCTCCGGATTGTTGCGGATCCCTTCTGATATATAGTCCCTGGCCTGGGTCACCGCATCCGGAACCCCCGAGGTCATCAGGATGAATGCACCGATGCGGTACCCCCGGATCCGATGCGGATTCACCAGGGTCATCAGGCGGAACCAGGGCAGTACTTCGGTGGATGAAGAGTGTTCCGCATGGTTTTTGGGATCCATCCAGGGTTTCACTTCTCTTTCCAGATCGCCGATGAATCCGCGCCAGTCTTCTTCCGGAGTCCGAATGACTGTGCTGGATTCACTCTCACCTTCGTCGGACAACGATTTGGTGTAGGCCACGCCGCTGTGCATGTATCGTTCTGTTTTTATGAACAGGATGTCGCTCATCGAGGTGCGCAGCTCCCCGAAGAGGCGTGCAATCGCGCTGGTGTTGCGGGTGGACTGGGCTTCGGAGGAGTAACCGATGCCCGGCTCATAGTCGGTGGGTTCAACATGCCGGATTGCAGGCGGAACCAGCAGAAAAACCGCCAGCAGAATCGCCTGCCCGATCCGGCTTGAAATCAGCTGAAAAAGACCCCGCAACAGGCAGCTCATCATGGTGGATTTTCTAGAGGCTCCTTCTGTCGAAGAGGCGGTTGGCAAGCCCGAGAAAGGCGAATGTGACACCGATCGAATAAATGAGCAGCAGGCTCCATTCGCCCCAGGAAAGCGGTGGCGCACCATCAGTGAAACGCTGCAGCAGGCACAGCTTTGAAAACTGGGGGAGATACTGCAGCAGGGCATCGATCCACAACGAGAGGCGGGAATCACGCATCAGTGTCATGAGCAGGTTGGATACCAGCCCGCCACCGAAGTAGAGAAATCCCCCGATCAGGATCGAAACAGAAGGAGGAAGCAGCAGGGACAGCAGCAGGCCGGAAGAGGCCAGCAGGCCCAAGGCCGCCAGCTGCAGGGGGATCGACTGGGCGAACATCTGCATCGATTGCCCCGGCAAAGGGAACTGCGCAGTCCAGGTCAGGACTGTCAGTATTCCGAATACCCCAAAGCAGAGCCAGCCCGCCAGCATGGAAGCCAGCCACTTGCCGAGCAGAATCTCACCGCGGGCCACAGGCTTTGCCAGCAGGGGATACAGGGTCTGCATCTCCATTTCCATGGGGAGCGCGCGCACCGATGAAATCAGTGTGAGGACCGCAGCCAGTGCGGATGCCAGCCAAAGCCCCATGTTCAGCAGCAGGGCTACCGCTTCCGCCTGTGTATTGCCTGCCAGGCGCGCTCCGACTGCAAAGAACAGGTAAAGGCCCATCAGGATCAGCAGGGCGAAATACTGTTCCCGACGGGTGATCTCCAGCCACACCACCCGGGCTGACAGGAGGACCGGTGAGATGCCGGAGCTTTGGGCGTGCGAGTTCATCTACAAAGCCCTCCTCGAAAACAACAGGTGTGAAATCAGGAGGTATGCCAGGACAAAAAATGAGGCATACAGAGTCAATGCCCCCAGAACCCAGCTCTCAACCGGTGTCCAGCGTATGACCACAACCTGTTCGCCATTCTTTATGGCCCAGTCGGTTGCATGAACCACCTTGGCGGATAAATCGAACAGAGCCAGCTGCGGCACTCCATAATTCATGGCCTTCATGAATATCTCGCCCACCGACAACCCACCGCCCAGCGGGATGAAGGCAGCCACGGATTCATGGATGAAATCGATGGTGGCGCTGACAGTTCCCCCCAGAACAAAAACCAGGGTCGAGACTGTAATGGCCGCATCCACATTGAACAGCAGCGAGAGCATGAACGACAGCGAAGCCACAACCGAAAGGGCAAGAACCTGGAGATACACCGACTGGAGAAACAGCCCCCAGCTGAGTGGCGCATCCAGCCAGGCCATCCCGGTCAGAAACAGCAGAATGAAAATGGCGTAACAGAGCAGGCCCGCCCCGAGGACACCGATGAATTTCCCTGCCAGAAACTCCAGACGGCTGACTGGTTTGGCCAGCAGCGGGTAGATGGTGCGGCGCTCAAATTCCCGGGGCAGCTGGCGTGAGGCGAGCAGAATCACAGTCAATGCTGTCGCGAGGTTCATCATCTGCAGGGAGATTTCACGATAGAACTTGGTCATTCCGGTGAACCCGAAGAACCGCATGGAGCCGGTGGCCAGCAGGATTCCCGCGACCACAAGGACAATCACATAGATTTCCTTGCGCCGGATGGCCTCGATCCAGACAGTTTTTGCGATCAGGCAGATTGGGCGCATGATTGCAGCTCCCGGTCCTTCTCCCGGATCAGTTGCATAAAATATTTTTCAAGGGACACATGCTCGCTTCTGGCTTCGAGAATCGTGGCTCCACCCTGCGCCAGGTGCTGAAGCACCCCCGCATAGGAAGCGGCCCCATCGATCAGGCAATGGTACTTTTCTTCACCCAGGCTTTCGATTGTGTGATCCGCCTTGAGAGGGGCAAAGACCCCTTCATTGTCTGTGGAGAAGAGAATCGAGAAACGGTCCAGCGGGTGCATCAAATCTTCGACTTTCTTTTCTTCGATGCACCGCCCGCGATGAACAATCAGAACACGGTCGCAGAGATCTTCCACCTCGGGCAGCTCATGGGATGAAAAGAAAATGGTGCGGCCGCGCGCTTTGAGGCGCAGCAGAACCTGCCGCAGATCGAAACGGCCGATTGGATCAAGCCCGGAGGAGAGCTCATCGAAAATCAGCAGCTCCGGGTCGGCGATGATCGCCTGGGCGATCCCGAGCCGCTGCTGCATCCCTTTCGAGAATTGCCGCAGCTGCTGCTCTCCGCGCCCTTTCAGCCCAACCTCTTCGAGCAGCCCGGGGATGCGCCGCGCCAGTGTGGCACGGTCCATTCGATGCAGGCCGCCATACAGCTCGAGCAGCTCACGCGGCCTTCATGAAGGGGTAATACAGGGCCACTTCCGGCAGATAGCCCATGCGCATTCGTGAAGTGACTGTGCCAGCAGTCTCGCCGAAAACTGTGATGCTTCCCGATGTTGGAAAAAGAAAGCCCATGATCGATTTGATGGTGGTCGATTTACCGGCGCCATTCGGCCCGACAAATCCGACACACTCCCCTTCGGAAACCTCGAAGGACATGCCATCGACCGCACGGATCCGGGAAGGTCCGCGGCCATATTCAACCACCAGATTTTTTACAGAAAGAACGGCGGATGGTTCATGACCCATTGCCCTGGATCAACCCCCTTTCACGGCATTCAGCCCGGAGTCTGCCGAGCTGTGCCTGTGCCCAGTCTGACCACGATATCACCGGCTCAAAGATCCGGTCTGTGGCTGTCATAGCCCGGCTTGCAGCCGCCAGATCTCCTCCATGGAATTCCATGGCTGCCGCCAGCACCGCCACTCCGAAAGCTGGATCGGTGGACCGGCTGCGCGCCAGGCAGCATTGCAGGATATTTGCGCGGATCTGGTTCCATTCATCGCTTCGTGAACCATTCCCTGTTGTATATATCGGCGGCCGGACTGTGATTCCCAACTCCTCAAAACGCACAAAACACCATCTTTCCACCAGTCCAACACCCTGCAGCAGGGCCAGGTACCGATCGATTTCATCCGTGGGAGATTCCATGAAGCCCACAGCCCCGGGGGAATCGAAGGGGAATCTCTCGCCCACTTCCACCAGTGGATAAGACAGGGTGGCAGTCGGGAACCGGGAAAAAGCATGGCGATCGAGCTCCCCCAGATTCCTGCCTCCGAAATTTTTTTTCAGACAAGCCCCCCCCACATTGCTCGCTCCACCAGGAAGCCAGCCGCCTCCCGGGTGGCGGTGGCAATAAACAACCCCCCGCGGATCCCGAATCAGATCCTTTGATATCCCCTTGAAAGCCAGGGTTGTCCCCAGGCAGACCGCAAACTCTCCATCCAGTGCGGCCCCGGTTGCCAGAAATCCGGCGGTGCTGTCGGTCACTCCGGCACGGATTCGGGTTGCAGCGGGAACTCCCCATTCATCAGCAAATTGTTTCCTGAGTGTGCCCACTGCTGTGCCTGAGGGAACAATGCGCGGGAGCAGATGAGAAATGTTCAGGCTCTCAAGCTCAGCCGGCCAGGCATCGGCCACCAGGTTATAACCGGTTTTCAGCGAGTTGGAAGGATCGGAAATCCCCCACTCTCCACTCAAAACCCCCGCTACATAATCGGCCTGATGGGCGATCAGTTGAACCTGATTAAAAATGTGTGGAAAATGGTGCTGAAAATACAGAATTTTGCTCAAAGCGAAAGTTGCACCAAAGCGGTAACCCGCCTCCCGGCAATGCCCAGCCAGGAGACTGTTGAGCTGAATGGCTTCTTCGGCTGAGCGGGTGTCATTATGGAGAATTCCCGGGGAAAGCGGCCGGTAGTGACCATCGAGGAAAACAACTGTTCCCGAGGTTGCATCGATGCTGATGGCCTTGAGGTTCTGACGGTTATCACCGAGCTGGGAGAGGCATCCCTCCAGAGCCTCGATGGAGGCCTGCCTCCAGCTGTCGGCGGATTGCTCCGAAGCGCCATCATCATTCATCTCCGGAGCGGGGAGAGGAGAACTCGATCCGGCAAGAATCTTTCCGCCCGGATCGACTGCGAGCGCCCGCGCCCCGCCGGTGCCGACATCCAGACCGATCACAAAATCAGTCAGAGTTCACTCCCCTTCCAGACGGCCTTCGAGAGCCATGACATAACCTTCGAAATACTGCCCTACAGACCTGCACAGTTCCGGTGAGTCGAGGTCTTCGAAGGGAATTTCCGAGTGGAAATAAAACTCCCCCGCATCATGGTAATGGATCATCGGCCACTGGAGTTCGTCATCGGCTTCCATCTCGTCTTCGAGGAATTCGGTCATCGATCCGCCGCTGTCCAGGACTGCCTGCTCGATCCCTTCGCTGACCCAGCGATTGGTGGTGGCCAGCCCGACACGGATGGTTCCGGACTGGCAGCGAACCCCCAGGAAAAAAGCGCAGTCTTCCACAACCTTGAAGAGGAGCCGGATGTCATCCCTGGCCGTGTCTTCACCCGCTGGTTGAATCGTTTTTTCCGGGTTCATCCAGGCCCGAAAGTCCTGCCATTCATTCCAGGCCCAGTCAAGAAACTTTTCCGCGGAGCTCAAAGAAGCTTCAGCACTCATCGATGCCCTCTTTTCGGATGGCTGGCTGGATGCTGATGCAGCATTTGAGAAAAAGGCAGCTCAGCCGGCGACAGCGGAACGCGCCTCATCTGCCAGGGATGTGCTCAGATATCTTTCACCGCAGCTGGGAAGGATCACCACAATCAGCTTGCCTTCGTTTTCCGGACGGGAGGCAAGCAGCAGAGCGGCATGAATGGCGGCGCCCGAGGAAATTCCACACAGAATTCCTTCGATGCGGGAAGCCTGGCGCGCACGCTCAAAGGAATCTTCATTGGTCACTAAAATAATCTCATCGATGATCTTCGTATTGAGAATTTCGGGGATGAATCCGGCCCCAAGCCCCTGAATTTTGTGCGGACCGGGTTTCCCCCCGGAAAGCACTGGGGAATCCTTGGGTTCAACCGCAACCATCTGGACCGATGGTTTTCTGGCTTTGAGCACCTCGCCTACACCGGTGATGGTTCCGCCGGTTCCGACACCCGAGATCACAATATCGACTTTTCCATCGGTGTCATTCCAGATTTCTTCAGCGGTGGTGCGGCGATGAGCCTCGGAATTGGCTTCATTTTTGAACTGCTGGGGCATCCAGGCATTGGGGGTCGAGGCGACCAGTTCTTCGGCACGCTCGATGGCTCCGGGCATTCCCTTGGAGGCCGGGGTCAGCACCAGCTCCGCGCCCATCATATACAGGAGAATCCTTCTTTCCATCGACATCGATTCCGGCATGGTCAGAACCAGGCGATACCCCCGTGCGGCCGCCACAAAGGCAAGGCCGATCCCAGTATTCCCGCTGGTCGGCTCAATGATGACTGTCTCGGGTTTCAGGATCCCGGCTTTCTCGGCAGCATCGACCATGCTGACAGCAATGCGATCCTTCACACTGGCCAGTGGGTTGAAAAATTCCAGTTTGCAGACCACTGTGGCTTTGAGGCCTTCGGTCATTTTGTTCAAACGAACCAAGGGGGTGTTTCCAACAGTCTCGGTGATATTGTTATAGATGCGGCCCATGAATTTGCACTCCTCTATCAGGAACTGAACTTATCGTAATGAAGCCCGCATGATGAAGCAAGCACTTATCCGCATCTGTAATCGAGGAAACAGAACAAAAAAACATTATCGTGGATGAAGTTTGCTGCATTGAGGTTCCATCGGCTTCGCTCAGGAATCGATGGGCTGGAGGGTGAGAAAAACGGGGAGCCTGCCTGAGGTCGGAGCCGGAAGAGAGGGGGATGGTTCCCCACCCCCCCCCATGCATCAGTTCAACGGGTGAAGCTGGACATCGGGTTGTAAATCCCACCCGGGCCATACGAATAAAGATCCCCCTGCGATTTGGTCCCATTGGTTGGTGTGTAATAAACCACATCTCCCCCAAAAGTTTTGGTCATGCCAGGCAGATTTGCCAGCCGGTCCCACTCCCAGAATCCATCCGGCCCCGGGGAGATAAAACCATACTTGAACCGGTCCCTGGGTTTGTCGAACAGGCGGACATTGAACCGGCCTCCGACTGCTGCCGGCCGGCCCCGTGAACGGCACTTGCCGGGAGGTGGACGGAAGGTCTCATCACAGCCATACCCTTCGCGGGTGATATACCAGCTGTTGACAATATCTCCTCCAGCCCCTCCCAGAGCCGCCAGGACAAATGGATCCAGAGGAATCCGTTTGATATAGGAGGTCGGGGTGGTCAGCTTGGATCCCGAATTCCACCAGTTGCCATCCAGGCACCGTTTGAAAACTGTACGGTCCTCCTCCTCATCACAGGGATACTGCTTCCAGTCGAGGTTATACATCTCCACTGCTGTCGCAAGGCTCTTGAGATCCGCCTGAACTTTGGTCCCTCGCGCCCGCAGCTGGGCATCCAGGAAATTCGGCAGAGCGATCCCGATCAGAATCAGAATGATGGCAATGACAATCAGCAGTTCGATCAGAGTAAATCCATTGTCCAGTTTTATGGTCATGGCACACTCCTTCAACGGCCTCTCCGTTTGCCTGTTATCCATTGGCGGGAGTTCCTGCTCCCGGACTGTTATTTGAACAGCGACCAGTGGTTGGTGGAGCTGGGTCCCTGGTCCCGCAATTTGATGATGCCGATGCCTTCGGCTTTGGCCTTTCCGACTGCGGCGATATCCTCAGGCAGCATGGCGCAGTCGACAATGGTCACCGAATTGGCATAGCCCTCACCGGTATCCCCGCTTTCATCGGAAAACAGCCAGGCGGGAAGATTGTCTGCTGCAGGATACAGCGACCAGCGGCCATCCACACCGCTCAGATTAGTAGTTCCGACATAAACTCCATCGATATATTTGTCCACTTTCGAGCGGGTCAGATCAACTGAAAAAGCCAGCCGGTACCAGGTATCGGGCAGAATCGTCCCATGATAGCTGCCACTGATGCCTATCCCATTGGGGCTGGGCGTTGTGCCTCCATCCCCGATGTACAAATCCCCATCATTCGAGTTGACCTCATTGGTCTGGAAAAGGGAACGCCAGATATTGTCTGAGGAGGCAGGGTAAAGCACATCCATGATCAGGGTGTACTGATTGACATAGAGACCACCGCCATTGGCAGCAATACCATGGAACATCTGGATTCCATCCCCGGATGTGGGATAGGCCGGGAAGTGCATGACCATTGCTGGAGAGCCATCGATATCCGGAATCCCGAAAGCCGTGGTGGTATCGAACAGGGTGGTATCGGTTGCGCTGCCGACAAAAACCATATCCTGGCCCACAGTCGCCTTGAGGCTCCCCAGCTCAAAATCCCATAATCCGGAGGTATGGCACACGGGAGGGACTGTGGTTGGAGTGGGGACAGGAGTCGGGCTTGGGCCTGGGGTCGAGGTCGGAGCCGGTGTGGGAGTTGGAATCACCGGGAACAGGCCATTCGCGGATGGGCCTCCGAGGGATTGAATGTCCAGCGCCGATGCTGTCCCATCCAGGATCGCGATGCTGTTCACATATCCTTCATCTGTATCTCCACTTTCATCGGAGAACAGCCAGGAGGGGTTCCCCTGGGTCGCTGTATATAAAGTCCATGTTCCATCCAGCGCATCCAGTTCAGAGGTCCCCACATAAGTCCCATTGACATACTTGTCCATGACCGGTGGGACCGCGGCGGAATCCATCACAAAGGCGATCCGGTACCATGTATTGGGAAGAAGGGTTCCGTGGTAAGTGAAATTCGCACCAATCCCATTCGGGTCCGGCCCGACTGACCCATCGCCGACAAAGATATCGGCATCATTGCTGTTTGAGGAGCTGGTCTGAAAGAGCGCTCGGTACCGGTTATCGGATTCTGGCGGAAACAGGATATCCATCAACAGTGTATAGCGGTTGACATAAGATCCGCCGCCATTCGCCTCGATTCCCGGGTAGACCATGATCCCATCTGCGGCAATGGGATAACCTGGAAAATGCATCACATTGGCTGGGCTGCCCCCGATGTCTGGAATCCCGAAAGATGTTGTCGATCCGAAGGTTGTTGTCGCTGATGCTGCACCCGCGAAAACCAGGGGTTGCCCAACCAGTGGCTGACAGGGAGCCGTTATCAAAATCCCAC